>JBFYUV010000138.1:0-5466 GCA_041299865.1 Chloroflexota bacterium | reverse complement strand
CACTCGCAGGGCGCCATCGTGCGCCGCCAGGTCGACGCCGCGGAGCATGTGGCGCCCGCTGGTGAGACGCTCGACACGGCCGTCCTCGAGCCGCGTCCGCCACAGCTCGTAGGAGCCCCCTGAGGGCGCCGCGAAGAGGAGGCTCCGTCCATCAGGCGACCAACGGGGACCGCTCTCACCGAAGCCGAAGAGGTCGCTGTTCATGGAGGCATCCACGAAGAGATCGCTGGCCGCGGTGAGGTTGCGGCCCTCCTGCGCGGGCTCCGGGGGGAAGACCCAGATGTCGTCGCGCGTGGGGCCCAGCGCCTCGAAACGGTGGCCCATGGCCGCGATGAGCGAGCCGTCCGGGCTCCAGGCGGGATGCCGGAAGAGCCGCTCCTGGCCGCTGGTCACACGGGTCGCGGGGCCGCCGTCGGCCGCCACGACATAGACGTCCGAGCGCCAGGCGAGATCCGCGCCTGCCCCGCGGTTGGAGACGAAGGCGATGCGCGTGCCGTCCGGGCTCCAGGCTGGCTGCTCGTCGCCACGTGACCCGGAGGTGATGCGCCGGGCGTCCCCCGATGCGACATCCACGATCCACAGGCGCGGCGGATGCTCGTAGGTGAAGCCGACGCCGTTGAGCTGGTAGTCCAGCTCGTCGATGAGTCGGATGTCCCGGCGTGGCGGCTCGCCGGGCTGCGCCGAGGCGGCTGCCGCCGACTTGCTGCTGGTGGCACCCGAGACGATGCAGAGCCGGCGGCCATCCGGGCTCCAGGCCAGGTCGCCGACGTCCACGGACAGGTCCGTGAGCTGCCGGGCCTCGCCACCGTCCGTGGGCAGCAGCCAGACCTGCGTGTCGCCGCGAGGGATGTCACGGCCGACGAGATCCTTGAGACCAGTCGGAGCCGCGCTGGCACGCCGCGCATCCTCCGCATCACGGGGTGCGCCACCGGCACGCAGGACGGCGCCACGGTCGGAGAGGAAGGCCAGCCAGCGACCGTCGGGGCTCCAGCGCGGGGCCACGTCCCGCCGAGCGCCCAGGGTCAGCCGGCGGGGCGGGTCCGAGCCATCGGTAGGCACCAGCCAGAGGGCCATGCGGTAGCCGGCCTGGTCGGGGGAGGCCTCCTTGACCACGAAGCAGGCCTGCCGACCGTCGGGCGAGAGGCGGACGTCGGTGGGGACGCGCAGCGAAGCAAGGTCGCTGGGCAGCGGTAGACGGGGCATCGGTCGATTCTAGCCCCGTGTCCCGCCCATCGAAGCGCGGGACGGCAGGGCGGGCGGCCCCTACCCTGCCGGGGTCCGACGTCCCTGCTCAGGCCTCGGCGGCCGCTACCCGCTCGACCTCCATCGTCTCCGCCGTGCTGATGTGCAGCAGCTTGACGACCTCGCCAACGACCAGGACGGCCAGCGAGACGACGAGGCAGATGATCCACTGCTCGATGGTCAGGCCCGTCGTCTCCAGCAGGCGGTTGAGGACGTTCAGTTCGACCGCAGCGATGGTCACGAGGATCGCGAGGCCGACCCCCTTGAGCAGGGTCGGATTGGCCCGCAGGTCCATGTCGAAGACCGAGTGCGCGGGGTCGGACGTCTCCAGGGCGAACCAGATGTTGGCCAGCGAGAAGACCGTCAGGCCCATGGTGCGCGCGACAGCCTCGCCATGCGCGTCGGTGGCCCACCAGATGACACCCAAGGTGCAGATGGCCATGACCAGGCCGATGAAGACGAGGTAGCTGAAGAGGCGGTTGGGCAGGATGGGCTGCGTCGGGTCGCGAGGTGTTTCGTTCATGAGCCCCTCACGTGCCTTCCCGTAGCCCAGGCCGATGGCCAGGAAGACCGTCACCGTGAAGTTGACCCAGAGGGTCTGCACGGGCGTGAAGGGGATGCCCTGAGCGATGAAGAAGAGGCTGGAGCCGAGGAAGGTCAGGATGAAGCCGAAGAGGCCGCCCATCTGGTAGCGGATGTAGCGCAGCAGGTTGTCGTAGAGCGCTCGGCCGAGCTCCACGGCCTTGACGATGGTGGCGAAGTTGTCATCAGTCAGGATCATCACCGCGGCCTCCTTGGAGACCTCCGTGCCGGTGATGCCCATGGCCACGCCGATGTCCGCCCGCTTGAGGGCCGGGGCGTCATTCACGCCGTCGCCGGTCATGGCCACGACGTGGCCAGTGCGCTTGAGGACGTCCACGAGGTGGACCTTGTCTTCCGGGGCCACGCGGGCGATGACGCCGATGCCGTCGATCTCGCGGTCGACCTCCTCGTCGCTCATGGCCGCGAACTCCGCGCCGGTGATGGCTCGACCTGTGATCCCGAGCTCACGGGCGATGGCCTCCGCGGTCACGGCATGGTCACCGGTGATCATGCGCACCTGGATGCCCGCCGCGTGGGCCGTGGCGATGGAGGCCTTGGCCTCCGTGCGCGGCGGGTCGACGATGCCCACGATGGCGAGCAGCGTCAGGTCGGAGACCAGCGGCAGGAGATCGGCGTTCGGGTCGAACGACTTGGGGTCGAGATCGCGCTGCGCGGTGGCCATGACGCGCAGGCCTTCACGGCCGAGGCGCTCGTTCTCGGCCAGGTAGGCGTCTCGGATCCGGTCGACGGGCACGCGCTTGCCGGTGCCATCGTCCGCGGACGCGGTTCGCGCCAACAGTTGGTCCGGGGCTCCCTTGACATAGCAGCGGACGACATCCTTGCCCTTGTCGTCCTTCATGGCGTGGAAGGTGGCCATGAACTTGTAGGCCGCGTCGAAGGGCACCTCGGCGAGGCGCGGATAGCGCTCGCGGGTGAGGACCGGGTCGACACCGCCCTTGGCCGCGAGTACGACGAGCGCGCCCTCCGTGGGGTCGCCCACCAGGTCGCCGTCGCGGACGACCGCGTCGGCGCAGAGCGCCATCGGCAGGAGGTAGCGGTCCAACGGGACGTCACCCTCGCCGGCCACGTGCGTGATCTGGCCATTCGTGTCGTAGCCGCTGCCGCTGATGCCGTAGCGCCGGCCGACGACGGTCATCTGCACGGCCGTCATCTGATTGAGAGTCAGGGTGCCCGTCTTGTCGGAGTTGATGGCCGACGTGGAGCCGAGCGTCTCCACGGAGCGCAGGCGCTTGACGATGGCACCGGCCTTGGCGAGCGTCTGCGTGCCCGCGGAGAGGATCGTCGTGACCACCGCCGGGAGGCCAGTAGGGATGGCCGCAACGGCGAAGGCGACCGCCGTCAGGAAGAGCTGGTCGAAGGGCTGGTCGCGCCACAGGCCGAGGCCGATGGAGATGATCAGGGAGACACCGGCGATGACCAGGATCTGGTTCGTCAGGGCGTTGAGCTGCCTGGTGAGGGGCGTCGCCTCGGCCGTGGTCTCTTGGAGCATGTCGGAGATGTGACCGACCTCCGTGGCCATGCCCGTCGCCGTCACGAGCAGGGTGCCTGCGCCACGGGTGACCTGCGTGTTCATGAAGGCCATGTCCACGCGGTCGCCGAGCGCCGCGTCCGCGGCCACCGGCTCCACCTGCTTGGGCACGGGAGCGCTCTCTCCGGTCAGAGCCGCTTCCTCGATCTCCAGGGTGGCCGCCCGGACGAGGCGCCCGTCGGCGGGCACCAGGTCGCCCGCCTCCATCATGACCAGGTCGCCGGGGACCAGCTCCTCCATGGGGACCTGGGCGATCTCGCCGTCGCGCAGGACCCGGGCCGTGATGACCATCATCTTCTGGAGTGCCGCCACGCTCGACTCGGCCTTACCCTCCTGGTTGAGGCCGATGACCGCGTTGAAGACGGTCAGGAAGATGAGCCCGACGCCGGTCCAGAATTGGCCCGGGAGGAAGAGCGACACGACGCCAGCCGCCAGGAGCACGACCTGCATGGGGTCCTTGTACTGGCGCAGGAAGGCGCGCCAGCGTGGCTCCCTGGCGGCCTCGGACAGCTTGTTGGGTCCGTAGGTCGAACGCCGCGAGGCGACCTCGGCAGCGGACAAGCCGGTGGCCGTATCGACCTTCTGGTGGGCGAGCGCCTCTTCGGCGCTCAGAGCGTGCCAGGCTGTGCTGGCGCCAGAGGCGGCGGATCCTGAAGCCGGTGATTCGGCCATGTCCATCTCCTCGAATCGTGGCGGCGCCGGCTAGCGCTTCCCGCGCTTGCCGGTCTTGCGTGTGCTGGTCCTGGTGCCCTCCGGCCCCTCGGCCTCCAGCTCCGCCTTGGCTGCCTGGAGCGCCTCGTGGGCTTCCTTGCTGACCTTGGGATACTGCGGCTCGATCTCGATGAGGGCGTTGGCGATGATGCCGGCGGCCGCCACGCGCGCCAGCGGCTTGTCGTCGGCCGGGATGACGTACCAGGGCGCCCACTCGGTGCTGGTGTTGCTGAGCACCTCGCTGTAGGCCTTCTGGTAGTCGTCCCAGAAGCGCCGCTCGCGGACGTCCGCCGCGCTGAACTTCCAGTTCTTGTCTGGCTCGTCGATACGCGCCAGGAAGCGCTGACGCTGCTCCTCCTTCGAGAGGTTCAGGAAGATCTTGACGATGCGGTAGCCGTTGTCGGTCAGGTAGCGCTCCCAGTCGTTGACCTCACGGAAGCGGCGCTTCCAGACGTCGCCCTTCCTGGCGCTGGGTGGCAGTTGCTGGCGGGCCAGGATCTCCGGGTGCACGCGCACCACGAGCATCTCCTCGTAGTGGGAGCGGTTGAAGATGCCGATGTGCCCGCGGGCCGGCAGGCGACGGGCGTAGCGCCACAGGTAGTCGTGGTCGAGCTCCTCCGCGGAGGGCACCTTGAAGCTGTGCACCTCCACACCCTGCGGGTTGACGCCGCTCATGACGTGGCGGACGGTGCCGTCCTTGCCGGCCGCGTCCATGGCCTGGAAGCAGACGAGCAGCGCATAGGTGTCCTGCGCTGCCAGCCGTTGCTGGTACTCAGCCAGCAGCTCCACGCCAGCGGCCAGGATGTCCTCCGCCTCGTCCTTGCTGTTCTCACGTGCCACCGAGGGATCGAAGTCCTGGGGCAGGCGGACGCGGCGACCTGGCCTGACCCGGAAGGGTGCGGTGAACTCGGCGATGCGCTTCGGGGTGATCTCCGCCATCTGCCCTGCCTCCCTCGTAGCCGTTGACCGCGTCCACTCCGTACCGCTAGCCGGCGATCCTATGCCCCCAGCGAAGCCACCATCACGGCCTTGATGGTGTGCATGCGGTTCTCGGCCTGGTCGAAGACGATGCTGGCCGGCGACCCGAAGACCTCGTCGCTGACCTCCAAGCCATCGGGCATGCCGGTGGCCTCCATCATCTCCCTGCCGACGACGGTGTTGGCGTCATGGAAGGCCGGCAGGCAGTGCATGAACCGGACGTCTGCGTTACCGGACTTCTTCATGAGCCCCGTGTTGACCTGGTACGCCTTGAGGAGCTTGACGCGATCCTTCCAGACCTCCTTGGGCTCGCCCATGGAGACCCACACGTCGGTGTGGATGAAGTCCACCCCCTTGACGCCCTTGGCAGCGTCGTCGGTGATGGTGATGCGCGCGCCTGTGGT
>JBFYUV010000135.1:0-8096 GCA_041299865.1 Chloroflexota bacterium | reverse complement strand
GCAGCAGGGTCAGCCAGTCTCGGTTCGCCTCGAGCGCGCTGAAGAAGCGCTCCACCCAGTCGCCCTTGCCATAGCAGAGGTCCCAGGTTCCCGGCCAGGTGCCGAACTTCTCGCCGTCGTCGCCCATCATGCCCACCAGCTGGCCGTCCTCGGTGGCGTGCTCGCGGAGATACGAGATGACCTCCTCGACCGGGCGGAAGGGGATGCGGTAACGGAGGCCCTGCTCGGACCCGTAGACGATGACGCGATGGCCCTGGTCGTCCGTGGAGTAGCTGCCCCAGTGACGCTCGGCCGGGATGGCGGCGGCTCGGAAGTGGGCATCGTCCACGATGGTGTAGGCGTAGCCGGCCTTGGCCAGCGAGGTGGGCACGTCCGGCGCCCAGACCCGCTCGGCCAGCCAGGCGCCGACGGGCCGCCGCCCGAAGAGCGACTCGACCTCGTCGGCCATGCGCGTCAGCTGGCCGACGCGATCCGACTCGCGCAGGGAGGCCAGCACCGGTTCGTAGTAGCCACCGCCCAGGATCTCCACCTGACCGCGGTCCACGAGCCCGCGGAGCTGCTCCAGGGCCTCCGGCCTGTGGGCCTTGAACCAGTCGAGCAAGGGACCGGTGTAGTGCAGGCCGAGGCGCACCCCGGGATGACGCTGCAGGGCGGCGAGCAAGGGCTGGTAGGCGGCCCGGTAGTTGTCCTCGAAGACGAAGCCGAAGTTCCCCACCGGCTGGTGGTTGTGGAGGACGAGCGTGAGCGAGATGCGTCGATCGGTCATGGCGGCACCATGCTATCGGATGCCAGTCGGGTGACGGGACCGTGACGTGACGGGTCCCGAGGTATCCGCCCAGTGGGTGGTCGCAACGAGCGACTCGGCGTATCATCCGCTCGCCAGTCGATGCCGGGGGGAACGGAGGCCCGGTCCATCGAAGGCCAGGGACTGTCACGGTCCTTCGGCCTCGATGCCCAGGCGTGCCACCTTCAGGGACCGACGATCCCCATATGCCACCGTTGGCCGGTGGCCACAGCGAGGAGGACAGATCTCGAGATGTCCAACATGCCCAAGGCTGCTGCTCTAGCGGCCGCTCTCCTGCTGACCGTGGGCGCAGTGCCCGCGATGGCGCAGGATGCGCCGGCTCTCCCAGAGGTCGCCGCCAGCGAGCTCGAGTACCAGGGCGAGATCAGCTTCTGGAACACGATGCGCGACTTCGAGCTCGCCGAGGTCCAGAAGCTCATCGATGCCTGGACGACCGCTCACCCCGGCATCACCGTCAAGCACACGGCCCAGTCCTTCGACACGGCCCGCGCCGACTACCAGAACGCCGCCCCCGCCGGGACCGCGCCGGACATCCTGCGCGCTGACATCGGCTGGACCATCGGCTTTGCCGACGACGGCTACCTGCTCGATCTGACCGACAAGGTCGGTGACTGGGATGACTACATCGGCGTCCCGCTGGCCACGGCCACCTGGAAGGGCTCCACGTACGGCCTGCCGCACGTCACCGATGCCCTTGGCCTGCAGTGCAACAAGGCACTTCTGGCCGAGGCCGGCCTGGATGCCGCTCCGGCCACGTGGCAGGAACTGGTTGACGCCGGTTCCGCGATCGCCGACCTTGAGGCACAGAAGTACGGCTTCTACATGCGCGGCGACAGCTATTGGGTCCAGCCCTTCACCTGGGGCTGGGGCGGCACGCTCTACGAGGTCGCCGATGACGGCAGCGTCGCCGTGACCATCAACAGCCCCGAGTCGGTCGAGGGCTGGAACTTCCTCAAGGACAGCATCCTGGGCACGGTCGCTCCGGCAGCTCCCTGGGACTTCACCAACGACTACGGCAACATGACCACCGGCTTCAAGGCCGGCACGATCATGTGCGTCATGAACGGCCCCTGGCAGGTGGCGGACCACCTCACCGGTGAGGCCTTCGCCGACCCCTCCAACCTCATCATCGCGCCCATCCCCGAGGGCACGGCCGGCAACACCGGCTCCCCCGTGGGCGGCCACAACTACGTCGTGTACGCCCTCGTCGGTGACGACCCGGCCAAGGAGGCTGCCGTCCTCGACCTGCTCTCGCACATCAACGGCACGGATGCGCAGGCCTACCTGGCCCAGACGCTGGGACTCCTGCCCACCCGCAACTCGGCCTATACCAACGAGGCCGTGGCGGCCGACCCCGTCATCTCTGCCTGGGGTGAGGTCATGCAGAAGGCCACCAACCGGTCCGGCCATCCCAAGTCCTCGGACATGTACGCTCCGTACAGCCAGTACTACCAGGCCTTCCTCAACGGCGAGATGACTGCCGAGGAGGCCCTGGCGGCCATCGAGACGGAGTGGAACACGCTCTTCGGCAACTAGGCTGCCCGAGCCATCAGCACTGCGCGGGGTCGCCGAAATGGCGGCCCCGCGCTGATTCCGGGCTGCTATCGTTCGACCCGGAGGAGTCAAGCCCGTGAGGTCTAAGTCCTGGATCGCCTGGGTCTTCATGGCGCCGACGCTGATCGCCATGGCGGTCATCGTCTTCGTGCCGCTGGTCCAGGCCTTCGTGTGGACCCTGACGGACATCGACCGCTCCAACATGGGCACCCGGTTCAAGGAGGCCTCGTGGACCTTCACCGGGCTGGACAACTACGTCGCGGCACTTCAGGATCCGGACTTCCAGCACGCCCTCACCTGGACCATCGTGTGGACGCTCGTCAACGTCTTCTTCCACTTCACGCTGGGCCTGCTGCTGGCAGTCATCCTCAACCAGAAGCTGCGCGGCCGTACGGGCTTCCGCCTCATGCTCCTGGTGCCCTGGGCCATCCCCATCTACATCTCGGCCATCGGCTGGTCGTTCATCTTCAACGGTGAGTTCGGCCTGCTCAACAACTTCACGGCGCTCTTCGGCATCGGTCGCATCGCCTGGTACTCGGAATTCCCGTGGTACTACGTGGCGCCCATCATCGTGAACGTCTGGGCCGGCGTGCCCTTCATGATGGTGGCCCTGCTGGGTGGCCTGCAGGGCATCCCCCAGGACCAGTACGAGGCGGCCCGTGTGGACGGCGCCAGCCGTTGGCAGTCCTTCTGGAACATCACCATCCCAGGCCTGCGGTCCGTGAGCACGATGGTCATCCTGCTGGGCATCATCTGGACCTTCAACCTCTTCGCGGTCATCTTCTTCACGACCCGCGGCGGACCGGCTGGCAAGACCAACATCCTGGTGACCTTCGCCTACGACGTCTTCAACCAGGGCGAGCTGGCGCTGGCGGCCACCTTCGGCGTCATCATCTTCAGCATCCTCATCGTCTTCTCCCTCTTCTACCGGCGCCTTGCGCCTGAGAGGGCCTAGGTAACCACATGAGAGAGCCCCGCTGGATCAGGGTCGGCAGCTACCTCGTCCTGACCATCGCGGCCATCATCGCCGTGCTCCCGGCCGTCTGGGTCTTCGTCACCAGCTTCAAGGTGGAGAGCGAGATCTTCTCGACACAGGTCGAGATCGTGGGTCGCAGCGGCATCACCTTTGCGAACTATGAGTTCCTGCTCACGCGCGGTGACTTCCAGCAGTGGTTCCTGAACTCGGTGATCGTCGCCGCGGCCGTCACGGTCATCGGCGTCTTCCTGGCGGCCACGGCTGCCTACGGCCTGTCACGCTACCGGTTCCGCGGCCGCAACTCGGCGCTCTACATCTTCCTCGTGGCGCAGATGTTCCCCGGCATCATCCTGCTGGTCCCGCTCTACAACTTCTTCGTCAGCGTCGGTCTCATCGACCAGCTGCCGGCGCTGGTCATCTCCTACTCCACGATCGCCATCCCCTTCAGCGTGCTCATGCTGAAGGCCTACTTCGATACGATCCCCTTCGACCTCGAGGAGGCCGGCCAGGTGGATGGGCTGGGCGTCTTCGGGGGGTTCTGGCGCATCGTGCTGCCGCTCTCGATCCCCGGCGTGGCCGTCACGGCCTTCTACGGCTTCGTGACGGCCTGGAACGAGTTCATGCTGGCCAGCGCCTTCCTTGTCAGCCGCGACAAGCTGACGCTGCCGGTCGGCCTCTCCACCTTCATCGACCCCTTCAACCAACCCTGGCACCTGCTGGCAGCGGCCTCGGTCATCATCTCCATCCCGGTCATGGTCTTCTTCTTCCTCGCACAGCGCTACCTCATCTCCGGTCTGCAGACGGGCGGTGTCAAGGGCTGAGCGGACGGGGGCGTCGGCGGGCGCCGTCAGCGGCGGCTAGACCGGCTCTCGACCGGCCTCGGCTCGGCGGCTGTGTGCCCTCAGGAGGGCAGTTCGGCGACCTCGTACGTGGCCCGGTCTCCGTGGGCGGTGCCGACTTCCTCGAGGTGGACCGCTGCGCGTGAGCGGATGTAGGGCACGTAGGCCGGGTGCCACATGGCCTCGTCGATGGCGGCGGCGAGGTCCGTCCCCGGGCTGATGCCGGCCACCCCGGACGCCACGGCCTCTTCGCCTACGGCCAGGGCCACGGCGCGGGAGATGTCGGCCAGCGCCTCCACTGGTGGATAGAGCGCGCCATCCGCGATGCGCTCGTCGCTGACCTCTGCCGCCAGGGCCCGGGCGGCCACCAGGAACATGGGCTCGGTGATGGTGTGCACCTCCGCCACGACCGCGCCGAGTCCGACGCCGGGGAAGATGAAGACGTTGTTGGCCTGACCCACGATACGCTCGCGACCCTCCCATGTCGGCTGGCCGAAGGGGCTGCCGGTGGCGATGAGGGCACGTCCTCCGCTCCAGGTCAGGATGTCCGCCGGGATGGCCTCGACCCGGCTCGAGGGGTTGGACAAGGCGAACACGACCGGCCGCTCGACGCCCTCCGCCATGGCCCGGATGACCGGTTCGTCGAAGGAGCCGAGCTGGCCCGTGGTGCCGATGAGCACATCCGGCCGCATGGCCCGGATGACCTCCGCCAGGTGCTGGTGGTCGTCGCCCTCCAGGGTCAGCTCCATGCGCGTGACGGCCTCTTCACTCATGGTGAACTCGCGCTTGTACTCGTCGAGGTCAGAGCGGCCGGCGTGGACCAATCCTCGCGAATCGAGCACGGCGATCCGCGAGCCGGCCTCCTCGCGGCTTGTCCCAGCCTCGGCCAGGGCGCGGTGCAGCAGCCGGACGATGCCGATGCCCGCCGCGCCCGAGCCGGCCAGCACGAAGCGCAGGTCGGCCAGGTCGCGCTTCAGGGCGCGGGCCGTCGCGTAGAGGCCGGCCAGGACGACCGCGGCCGTGCCCTGCACGTCATCGTTGAAGCTGGGTACCTCGTCGCGGAAGTGGTCGAGGATGCGCAGGGCGTTAGGGCCCTTGAAGTCCTCCCACTGGATGATGCAGCCCGGCCAGACCTGCTGGACGCCGCTCACGAAGGCCTCCACCAGCTCGTGGTAGGCATGGCCGCGCAGCCGCCGGGCGCGATACCCGAGGTAGAGCGGGTCGGCCAGGAGCTGACGGTTGTCCGTACCCACGTCGAGCGAGACCGGCAGCGTCAGCGAGGGGTGCAGCCCGCTCGTGGCCGAGTAGAGCGCCAGCTTGCCGACGGGGATGCCCATGCCGCCGGCACCCTGGTCGCCGAGACCCAGGATGCGCTCGTTGTCCGTGACGACGATGAGTCGGACATCCGGGTAGGGCGAGTTGCGCAGGACCTGCGGGATGCGGTCGATGTCCGCGGGCGTGATCCAGATGCCGCGCGTCCGTCGCATGATGTGGCTGAACTGCTGGCAGGCCTGGCCCACCGTGGGTGTGTAGACGATGGGCATGAGGTCTTCGAGATGGTCGGCCAGCAGGCGGTAGAAGAGGGTGGCATTACGGTCCTGCAGCGCGGCCAGCCCGATGTACTGCTCCAGCGCGTCGTCCTTGCGCTGGACATGCTCCCACTCGAGCTGGGCCTGCTCCTCGATGGTGAGGACCTGGTCCGGCAGCAGCCCGCGCAGGCCGAACGCCTCGCGCTCATCCTCGCGGAAAGCTAGGTCCTTGGTGAAGAGGTGCTCGCCCAGCAGCCTGTTGCCGCGGAGGTCGATCTCGGTGGGCCGTCCGGCCGCCATCGAGGCGAAGGGTTCTGAGAGCGGCTTCATGAAGGCGGCCTCTTGGCAGGCGAGTGCTGGATGGAGCCACCATAGACCCTCGCACCACGCGTCCCCCAGTGCTCAGCGGTCGGGGCAGCCGAGGCCGTTCGGCCTATCCGCGCGGTCGGCAGGCGGCATACTCGCGGCATGACCGAGCCAGCCCCCGATGCTCGCGCCGGCCTCGGCGTGCCCTCCCCCTCGGCCCGCCCGGTCGTGGGCATCCTCCTCTTCGACGACGTCGAGGTCCTCGACTTCGCAGGGCCGTACGAGGTCTGCAGCGGCACGCGAGGCCCCGATCGTCGGCCATACGTGGACGTCCTGACCATCGGGACCGGTCCCCTTGTCACGTGCCGGGGTGGTCTTCGCGTTCAGCCCGACCGCACGCTCACCGATTGTCCGCCGCTGGACGCCCTCATCGTGCCCGGCGGTCCCGGGGCGGACGAGCGCACGCCGGACCAGGACGAGCTCATCCTGCCGTTCCTGCGCGCGCGTGCCACAGCCACGCCCACCATCGCGTCTGTCTGTACTGGTGCCTTCCTGCTGGGGCGCGCCGGCCTGCTTGACGGTCTCCGCGCCACGACCCACTCGTCGAGCCTGGCGGCCCTGCGCGCGGAGTTCCCGGCCGTGGACGTGGTGGCGGCCAAGGTCGTCGACGAGGGTCCCATCGTGAGCTCCGCGGGCGTCAGCTCCGGGATCGACCTGATGCTGCACCTCTTCGAGCGCTGGTTCGGGTCGGAGGCGCGGGCGCGAGCGGCCCGCAACCTCGACGGACCCTGGTCATAGCGTCGACGGGACTGCGAAGCCAGAGGATCCACACCCCGCCCGGCATGCTGGCCGGCCGCCTCGACAGGCGCCGTATGCTGGAACCGTGAGTGCCAAGCAACGGCTCCTCGTCGTCTCCAACCGCCTGCCCCTCACGGCCACGTCCGTCTCTGGCCGGTGGCGGAGCGAACGTTCGGCGGGCGGTCTCGTGGCCGCCATGGCGCCTCTGATGCAGCGCTACCACGGACTCTGGCTGGGGTGGTCCGGCGACGCCCTCCCGGATGAGCCCGACGGCCGCGCCCGACTCATGCAGGAGTGGGAGGAGCGACACGGATACGTGGCCGTGGACATCCCGGCCACGGTGTCGCGGTCGTTCTACGAGGGCTATGCCAACGACACGCTCTGGCCGTTGCTGCACGGCTTCGTCACGCGCGTCTCCTTCCAGCCCGAGAGCTGGCATGCCTACCGTGACGCCAATCAGCGCTTCGCCGATGCGGTCCTGGCGCGGATGCGCGCCCGCGACCTGGTCTGGGTGCACGACTACCAGCTCATGCTCGTCCCGCGCATGCTCAGGGAACGCGCGCCGGAGGCCCGCATCGGCTTCTTCCTGCACATCCCGTTCCCGTCATCCGACATCTTCCGGACCCTGCCCGAGCGCGAGGACGTCCTCCTGGGGCTGCTCGGCTCGGACTCGATCGCCTTCCAGACGCATGGCGACCTGCACGACTTTCGGCGCTCGCTTCTGCAGGTCCTCGGCCTCGAGAGCCAGATGGACCGCGTCTTCGTCGATGGACGGACCATCAGGCTGGCCGCCCTGCCCATCGGCATCCAGGCCTCCGGCTGGAGGCGTCTGGCCAGCAGCGATCGGAAGGTGGCCAGTCGCATCGAGGAGTTGCGCGATCGCCACCGCGACCGCAAGCTGCTGGTCTCGGTCGATCGGCTCGACTACACGAAGGGCATCCCCGAGCGTCTGCGCACCTTCCGCCGCCTGCTGAAGGCGGCACCGTCGTGGCGGGGCAGGGTCACCCTCGTGCAGGTCGCCGTGCCCTCCCGAGAGCGCGTGCCGGCCTATGCCGAGCTGCGCCGCGAGGTGGCCGAGCTGGTGGGCGAGGTGAACGGCGAGTTCGGCACGCCCGAGTGGCAGCCGGTCGTCTACATGCGGCGTGCGGTCGACAGGGCGGAGCTGGCAGCGCTGTACTCGGCGGCCGACGTGGCCTGGGTCGGGCCGCTTCGCGATGGCATGAACCTGGTGGCCAAGGAGTACGTCGCCTGCCAGCAGCGAGGGTCCGGCGTGCTCGTCCTGAGCGAGT
>JBFYUV010000127.1:0-4687 GCA_041299865.1 Chloroflexota bacterium | reverse complement strand
GCCACGGAGACGGGCACCAGGACGGCGAGCGCGACGGCGCAGAGCAGCAGGCTGATCCAGGTTCGCGGCACCCGACCCAGGGACACACTCTCTCCGACTACGCGCTTGACCTCAGTAGGGTAGCCGACCGACGTGAAGAGGCCGCATATCGGCGGTGAAGTTCAGAGAACATCACCGGATGCGGTCGAGGGGCCAGCAGCGCGGCTTCCGAGCATCGCCGCTCTGCATGACCCCTCGATCGTGCCCGCATGCTGCGGTCTGCGGCGCGCCGCCAGTACCACCCGTTGGTCCATCGGTGGTGGTCCTGGCGGCGGTTCGGGCAGCTCTGTGCAGCGCATCAGCGGAGCGTCCACCCGTTCCTGGCCTGGACGGTGCATCCTTACCCGGGGTCTGGCGGCCAGGAAGACCCTCTGGCCGACGCGGGTGGTTCGTGGTCATCGCATGGAGGTACGCAGCTGATGGGTTTGCTGGAGGGCAAGCGCGCCCTGGTCTTCGGCCTGGCCAACGACCACTCCATCGCCTGGGGCATCGCCCAGGCGCTCCATCGTGAAGGCGCCACGGTCGGCTTCTCGTCGGTGGAGATGCTCATCGAGAAGCGGGTCCGTCCGTTGGCAGAGCAGCTTGGGGCCACCTTTGTGGAGCCCTGCGACGTGCAGCGAGACGAGGACATCGAGCGCGTCTTCGCCCGCTGGCGGGAGTCCTACGGGAGCCTGGACATCCTCATCCACGCCGTCGCCTTCGCCAACAAGGACGAGCTGGGTGGCGAGTTCATCCGCACCTCTCGGGAGGGCTTCCGCCTCGCGCACGACGTCTCGGCCTACTCGCTGGTGGCGCTGGCACGCGAGGCGCGGCCGCTCATGACGGACGGTGGCGCCATCCTGACGCTCTCCTACTACGGTGCCGAGAAGGCCGTCATCAACTACAACGTCATGGGCGTGGCCAAGGCTTCGCTGGAAGCCTGCGTGCGCTACCTGGCCGTGGACCTTGGCAAGGAGGGCATCCGCGTCAATGCCATCAGTGCCGGGCCGGTGCGCACGCTGGCTGCCGCCGGCGTCACCGGCTTCAAGAAGATGCACCGACTCTTCAATGACATCTCACCGCTGCGGCGCCCGCTCACCATCGACGACCTCGGCAACGCCGCGGTCTACCTCTGCAGCGACATGAGCCGCGGCACGACCGGTGAGATCCACTACGTGGATGGCGGCTACAACATCATCGGCGTGCCGGAGGTGGTGGACTGACCCCCATCCTGGACGCCCCATCGCGCCGCGCACCCACGCGCCGATGAAGGGCCTGCCCGACCTGGGCGCGCGTGGCGAGGGCTGGGTCGTCCTGCAGGTCGTCCTGCTGATCCTGCTGGTGCTGGCCGGGCTACTGGCCGGCGACGCATGGGGCGACCAGCTCGCGGTCCTGACCACACTGACCGGCATGGCCCTGCTGCTCGCCGCGGCATCGCTGGTGGGTCGAGGCTTCCTGGACCTCGGTCGCAACCTGACGCCCGTCCCGCGGCCGCGCGCCGACGCCACGCTGGTCGAGACGGGGGTCTACAGGCACGTACGTCACCCACTGTACGGCGGCATCATCGTCGGCAGCTTCGGTTTCGGGTCGCTCATGGCCAGCCCGCTGGCGCTGCTCCTGGCCTGCGTCGTGGCGGTCTTCTTCTCGCTCAAGTCGCGCCGCGAGGAGGCCTGGCTCCTCGATCACTACCCGGGCTATGCGGCGTACATGGCAGGAACGCGCCGCTTCATCCCCTGGTCTCACTGATCACGCCCGGCCCTTGGCGCCGCGTCCACGCGAAGAAGAGCCCGGTGGCGAGGTCGGGAGGAGGGTTCCGACCTTGCCACCGGGCAATGATGCCGCGTCACCTGTGCCACCCCCGATCGTGAGGGAGAGGGGCCGACTCGATCGGGGCCGTGCAGTGGAACGGTGCCGCTGTGTGTAGTTCCAGGTCGAATCTGTCTGTCGACCACGGCCCGGCCCATCACTCGCTCGTACGGCGGCCCCACGTACTGGGCTCCTACCAGCCATGCGGTCTGGTGTGGACCAGGGCGGTGACCCGGCGCGCCACGTCTGAGCGGTCCCTACGGCGCCGCCCGCATCCGTGCACCGCGTCGCGGCTCACCAGCCGCGTGTACCCGGGCCGCCCTTGAAGGGACCACGCACGTCCGAGGTGATCCAGCCGCCATAGAAGTCGCCCTCCTGCGGGGCCACGCGTTCCCCGTCCACCCAGGCCTCGTCCACGCGTCCAGCGTAGAAGGAGAGGTGGCCGCGGATGGTCTCGTAGCCCGGCCGCGGCTCGAGGTACGCCCAGGCGATCTCGGCGCGGCCTTCCGGATGGCCGGCCCAGCGGTAGTAGCTGGCCTGGCCCTTGTACTCGCACACGGTGCGGCGGGTCGTCGGTGCCAGCAGGTCCATGTGCACGTCCTGGGCGGGGATGTACCAGGACGGCGGATGGCTCGTCTCCAGGACGCGGACCGCGCGGAACGAGTCGGCCACCGTGACGCCATCCACGACGACGCGGACGCGGCGAGCGGAGGGCTCCACGCGCGGCGGGCGCGGGTAGTCCCAGACCGATTCGCTGCGAGTCGTGTCCGTCGTCATGCCGGAACGGTGACGGCTGCCTGATACGGCAGGATGACGGCGCCCCGGAGTGTTCGAGGAGAGGCCTGCTCAGGCCCCGAAGCGATCGCGCAGGCGCGGCAGGACGTGCTCGGCGTAGAGCGCCATGGCGCGCTCCTGGTCGTCACCCGGGAAGTGGAAGACGA
Organism: Chloroflexota bacterium; assembly: GCA_041299865.1. Lineage (GTDB taxonomy): Bacteria > Chloroflexota > Limnocylindria > Limnocylindrales > CSP1-4 > JAFMJV01. The sequence continues at coordinate 1,922 of JBFYUV010000127.1, read as the reverse complement.
GGTGGTCGAAGCCCCACTCGACGTAGGGTCGGATCTGCTCGACGTGTTCGTCCGGGTCGTCCGAGACGAGCCAGCGGCGGTGGGCCACGTCCTCGACCGTCTGCGCGAGACGCTCCATCTCGCGCGGGTCCTCGATGCCGACCTTCTGCTCACCGGAGAGGGCCAAGGCTGCCCAGATCTTGGTGTCCTCCATGGCCCGGGCGCGGTCGGTATCGAAGCTGACCTTCATCTCGATCATGCGCTCGATGGCGCCGCTGGCGCGACCGCTCTTCTCGAGGCCCTCGGCCACGCCCGGCAGGAGCTGCTCGGTGTAGAGCTCGCTGGCCTTGCCGGAGGTGGCGATGAAGCCGTCGCCGATGCGTCCCGCCAGCCGTGCCGCTGCCGGGCCCGAGCCGGCGATGTAGACGGGCACGGGTTGATCGGGCCGGTCGTAGAGGGTGGCGTTGTGGGTCCGGTAGTACTCGCCCTCGAACGACACGAACTCCTCGCGGAAGAGCTGTTGCATGACGAGCACCGATTCCTTGAGGCGGTGGAAGCGCTCCTTCTGCTCTGGCCACGGAGCGCCGACGACGACCTCGTTGAGCGACTCGCCGGTGCCGACGCCAAGGATGATGCGGCCGGGCGCCAGGCAGCCCAGCGTGGCGAAGGCCTGCGCCACGACCGCCGGGTTGTAGCGCAGCGTCGGCGTCAGGACGCTCGTTCCGAGCGTGATGCGCTGTGTCGAGGCGGCGGCTGCGCCGAGCCAGGCGATGGCGTTGGGAGCATGCCCGTCGGTATGGCGCCAGGGCTGAAAGTGGTCGCTCGTCCAGGCCGACTCGAAGCCGTGCTTCTCGGCCGAGATCGTGAAGTCCAGGAGTTGGCGCGGGCCGAACTGCTCGGCCGAGGCCTTGTATCCGAGTCGCAGCATGGTCGCATCATGCCTCCGACACCGGATTCCTGCCTACCCCGCCGCTCCTCCCGCCCCCGGCGTCTCGCTGAGCTCGTGGTACGGGTCGTGCATCTTGAGCGGCTTGCTGTTCCGTGATGACCAGCGGATGTTGAGGGCCTCGACGAAGACCGAGAAGCCCATCGCGAAGTAGATGTAGCCCTTGTCGATATGCTGGCCGAGGCCGTCGGCCACGAGCGTCACGCCGATGAGCAGCAGGAACGCCAGGGCCAGCATCTTGAGCGTGGGGTGGCGGTCGATGAGCCGCGTCACGTAGCCCGAGGCCACCAGCATGACCAGGACGGCGATGACGACGGCCGCGATCATGACGATGACGTCGTTGGCCATGCCCACCGCGGTGATGACCGAATCGAGGCTGAAGATGATGTCCAGCAGCATGATCTGGACGATGACGCCCCAGAACGAGTTGGCCCGCCCGGTGTCCCGGACGTGGTCGTCCCCCTCCATACGGCCATGGATCTCCCAGGTGGCCTTGGCGATGAGGAAGAGGCCGCCCACGATGAGGATGATGTCGCGGCCGCTGAACTCGAAGCCGGCGACCTCGAAGAGCGGCTCCGTGAGGCTGACCACCCAGTTGATGCCCAGCAGCAGCAGGATGCGCATGCCCATCGCGGCCAGGATGCCGACGCGCCGCGCCCTGTCGCGCTGCTCATCCGGCAGCTTGTTGGCGAGGATGGAGATGAAGATGATGTTGTCGATGCCGAGGACGATCTCGAGTGCCGTCAGCGTCAGCAGCGCGACCCAGACCTCGGGGTTGAGCAGCAGATCCACGCCGAGAGACTAGCCTCTGCAGGCGGTCACGTTGAGGCGGACGTACGAGAGCGCCAGTTCTCCGAGCCGCTCGGCCATGGCAGCGGCGATGCGCTGCAGCTCCTCCTCCGGGAGGCCGGTCGCCGGGCGCAGGTAGGGCGTCACGATGTAGTCGACCATGTCTTCGCGCGACTCGAAGGTGATGACCCGCGGCTCCAGCCAGGCC
>JBFYUV010000126.1:0-11700 GCA_041299865.1 Chloroflexota bacterium | reverse complement strand
CCGATGACGTGCGGATCGGCCGCGCCGCCGGCACCGTACTCGAAGGTCGCACGCCAGTCGGGAGCCCAGGTCAGCTCGAAGACGGCCTCCGTGCCCTCCACGCGCTTGACTCGCAACCCCGCACGAAGCTGACCGGAGCGGATATCGGCGACGAAGACGCGGGCGACTCGTCGGAAGCGAGCTCGTTCTTCTGCCGACAGGTGATCCCAGTCACGGTCGAACCGGGCAGTCCGCTCCCAGGTGGGCACCTAGACGAGAGAGTCCAGGAAGTCCTCGTCCGAATCGAAGCGCTGCGTTCGCCCGGATGCGATGTCCTCCGAGGCCTCGCGCTCGCCAGCCTGCCAGTCAGCCTTCCAGAACCAGGCCTGCGAGGCGTCGACGACGGTCTTGGGCTCGAGCATGATGGCGCCATCCCGGACAGACACCGCCAGGTAGTCGCCCTCCCGCTCCCGCTCGGCCTCTACTCCTCGGGAGGCTCGAGGTGGATCGCTGTCCCAGCCGGGTCCAGGCGGATAGCCGCCGAGTTGATGCAGTAGCGCTGCCCGGTAGGTTGTGGGCCGTCCGGGAAGACGTGGCCCAGGTGGCCACCGCAGGCCGCGCACATGACCTCCGTGCGCTCCATGAAGAGCGACCGGTCGGTCTTCGTCGCGATCGCCTCCGACAGCGCTGGCTCGTAGAAGCTCGGCCAGCCACTGCCGGAGTCGTACTTGGTGGCCGACTCGAAGAGCTCCGCCCCACAGCCCGCACAGCGGAACATGCCCGGCCGGTGGTCGTCCCAGTACTCCCCGCTGAAGGCCCGTTCGGTGCCCTTCTCGCGAAGGATGTGGTACTGCTCCGGCGTGAGGCGCGCGCGCCACTCCTGCTCCGTCAACTGGGTCGCTGTCTTCTGCTCGTCGTTCATGGGCCGACGGTAGGTCCTTGCCGTGACACGTGCATGACGCGGTCCGGCGCGCCGGCCTGCGGGATGCGACGATAGATGGCATGACCCTTGCCTGGATCGCCGTCGGTGGAGCCGCCGGCGCTGTCTCCCGCTACCTCCTGCAGGGCTGGGTGGATGGCCTGGCCGGCGGACGCTTCCCGTGGGGCACCTTCGTCATCAACATCTCGGGGTCGTTCGCGCTGGGCGTGATCTTCGCCCTGGCCGTGGACCGGGCAGTGCTGTCGCCGGAGGTGCGCGTGCCTCTCATGGTCGGCTTCATCAGCGCCTACACGACCTTCTCGACCCTCATGCTGGAATCCTGGCGGCTCGTCGAGGAGGGCGACCTCGTCTTTGCCTTCGCCAACCTCGCCGGGTCCGTCGTCGTGGGCATGATCGCGGTCGTGGCCGGACTGGCCATCGGGAGGGCGCTGGCATGAGGATCGACGGTCCCGCGCTGCTGGTGCGCATCTACATCGGCGAGTCCGACCACCACGACGGCCGTCCCCTCTACGAGGCCATAGTCCAGCTGCTGCGCCAGCGCGGACTCGCCGGTGCCACGGTCCTGCGCGGCATCGAGGGCTTCGGCCGGAATGCGCGCGTCCACACCACCCGCATCCTGCATCTCTCGTCGGACCTGCCCATCCTCATCGAGGCCGTGGACGAGGAGGCCAAGATCCGCGCCGTGCTCCCGGAGCTCGACGCCATGGTCGGTGAGGGTCTCATCACGCTCGAACGCGTCGAAGTCATCGCCTATCGCTCGCCTGACAAGGAGAAAGGTTCGTGAGACTGCTCCATCGCGGCGGCATCATGCCCGCCCTGTGCCTGGTGCTGCTCGTCGGTACCTCGGGTGCGGCGGCGCAGGAGGGATCGGCGGTCGGCTTGCGGCCCGTGGAGGATCCCCTCTTCGGTGTCTCCTCGATGACGCCGGAGTCCGTGTCGAAGGTCGTCGAGTGGGTCACCCGCCAGGCTGGCGCGGCCGACCGGGGATGACCGACCGCGAGCGACCGAGCGGGCTGGGGCCTGGCCACGACTTCTCCTGGCACCCGGAGCCCGAGCTCATCGACATCCGCGATCCAGGCGTCTCCCGCCCTGCCCTGGAGCGGCTCGGCGAGGATGCCTGGGGTGCCGGGCTCGACTACCTCTACGGCCACGCCCTGGCGCGGGCCCTGGGCGAGCCCACGCGCTCAGAGGGTCTGCGGACCGCGTTCTTCGGGCCCAGCGGCCTGCCCAGCCAGGCACCCGCCGAGCCGACACCGCTCGGGGAGCTGCTGGTCGAGTTCCGCGAGCGCGTGGCGCCCCACCAGCTCAACAGCTGGCATCCGCGTGCCTACGGCTACTACACGCCGGCGCCGCTCTGGTCATCCATCGTCGGGGAGCACCTCGCGCAGGTCACCAACCAGGGCGTAGACGTCTGGCACTGCGGCCCTGCGGCAGCCTTCATCGAGGAGGAGGTCATCACCTGGCTCTGCGGGCTGGTCGGCTACGGCGAGGGCAGCTTCGGCCTGTTCACCTCCGGCGGCCTGATGGCCAACCTGATGGCCATGGCCATCGCCCGCGACCGTCACCTGGCGCGCCTCCGCGGGCTCGATCATCCGCCGCGAGGCGCCGAGCTCGAGGGGGTCCGCATCTACGTCTCCGACCAGGCGCACTTCTCCCTGGAGCGGGGTCTGGCCATCCTGGGCCTGCCCACCGAGGCGCTGGCCATCGTCCCCTCCGACGAGCGGTTCCGGCTTCAGGCCGGACCGGTGGGTGAGGCCATCGCACGCGACCGCGCCGTCGGCCTGACGCCGCTGGCCATCGTGGCCACGGCCGGCACCACCAACACGGGCTCGGTCGATGCCGTGGCCGACCTCGCCGCGCTGGCCCGGCAGGAAGGCCTCTGGTGCCACGTGGATGCTGCCTACGGCGGAGCGGCCCGCTTGTCCGCTCGCGATGCCGGGCGGGTGCCGGCCCTCGAGCTGGCGGACTCCATCACCATCGATCCCCACAAGTGGTTCTTCCAGTCGTACGACATCGGTGGCCTCCTGGTGCGCGACCGATCGCACCTCGAGGCCACCTTCTCCTATCAGCCGGAGTACTACCGCGGCGGGGGTGACCCGACGCGGGCGCCGGATGCGCACGGCTCAGGCGAGCTCGACTTCTACCGTCTCGGCCTCGAGGGCACGCGGCGCTTCCGTGCCCTGAAGCTGTGGCTCAGCTGGCGGCACCTGGGGACGCCCGGGCTGGGCCGGCTCGTGGAGATAAACGACGACCTGGCCGCGCTGCTGGCGCGCAAGGTCGCCGACAGCGCCGACTTCGAGACATGCCCGGCGGAGCCCGAGCTCTCCGTGGTCTGCTTCCGGCACCTGCCCGATGGGCACGATGGCGCGGACGCCGCGGGACGGGATGCCATCGATGTCCACCAGGATGCCCTGCAGGCGGCTCTCGAGCAGAGCGGCAACGGCTTCCTGACCACGACCCGGCTGCGAGGGCGCACCTGGCTGCGAGCCGGCATCCTCAACTACATGGCCACCGACGCCGACCTCGACCTGCTCCTCGACGACCTGCGACGCCTGGCGACGCCGGGGCCACTGGGGCGCTCCTCCGGCGGCTGACGGTCGCCAAGACGAGCCGGCCGAGGGTACCCGGCATCACGCGGAGCGCGTCGGGTCTCCTGTCGGCGCCTCCCGCGACTGGTCGCGGCAGTCACTGCAGATGCCCACCACGCTGAGGTGTCCGATGTCCACGCTGAAGCCGCGCGCCTCCGCGAGGTCCTTCACCATGCCAACGACCTCATCGGCCCCGATCTCCCAGGCGCGATGGCAGAGCGAGCAGTGCAGGTGACCGTGCTCTCGCGCCGGTCGGACGTGGAACTCCTCGCGTCCGTCGAGCCCGTGGGCATGGCGGATGAGGCCGACATCCTCGAGGACGTCCAGTGTTCGGTAGACCGTCGACGGCGTGGTCTCCGGGTCCTCGACGCGACACCGCTCCACGAGCTCGGCACCGGTGATGTGTCCGTCGGTCTTCGAGAGCACCTCGATGAGCAGACGGCGCTGCGGCGTCCAGCGCAGCCCTCGTTCATGGAGGCGCTCACGGACCTGGTCCCAGGCGTCGGCCATGGCGGGCGATGGGTGCGTGGGCATCTCAGGAAGCATACCGGCTTGTGCCTGAGCCGTGCCTTATCACAACGGCTCGCAATACTGTCCGGTCGCAGCTCCGAGCGCGGGCCTCGCGGTCAGGGTCTGGGGCCGCTGGGGCGCACCTCGTAGATCGTGCCGGAGGCCACGTCCGCGGCGAAGAGCCGGCCCGCGGCGTCCTCGCCGAACGAGGCGATCTGCGACGCGGTGGTTCGGGAGAGGCGGACGGCGCCGCTGGCGTCCAGCACGAAGAGCCGCCCGCAGTAGTCGCCGGCCACGTAGAGCCCTCGCCAGGCCGCGGCGTCCGGACCGCGGTAGACGTAGCCGCCCGTCACGGAGCAGCGGCCCGTCCCGTGGGCGTAGTCATGCACGGGCAGCGTGCCGAACTGGCAGCGGCTGTCCGTTCCCGGGTACCGTCGGCTGCCTTCGCAGCGACTCCAGCCATAGTTCGCACCCCTGCCCGCGTTCCTGCCCGCCCCATCGGCGCGTGAGCGGTCCACCTCCTCGCGCTCGCCCTGGCCGACATCGCCGATCCACAGGTCTCCCGTGGCACGGTCGAAGGAGAAGCGCCACGGATTGCGCAGGCCCCAGGCCCAGATCTCGTCGAGGCCGGCCCTGCCCACCAGCGGGTTGGAGGAGGGGACGGAGTAGCGGCCGCGACCCCCGCCGTCGGGATCGAGGGGATCGATGCGCAGCAGCTTGCCGAGCAGCGAGCCACGATCCTGGCCCGTGCCGTACGGATCGCCGGCTCCGCCGCCGTCACCCAGCGCGATGTAGAGGTAGCCATCCGGGCCAAAGGCCAGGTGGCCGCCGTTGTGGTTCGCCGCCGGCTGGTCGACGGTGAGGAGGACGCGACGCGACGATGGGTCTGCGCGCCGTGCGTCGAGGCGCCGGTACTCCGCGATGACGGTGTCACCATCGGCTGCCCCGTTGCCGGCACGCGTGTAGTCCACGTAGAGACGTCCGTTCTGCCGATAGCGAGGATGGAAGGCCAGGCCCAGCAGGCCTCGCTCGCCGCCGTCCTTGCTGACGATCGAGCGCAGGTCCAGGAATGTGCCCTGCTTGCGCCACGAGCCATCCTGGAACGTGGCGCGCTTGACGAGGCCCGACTGCTCCACGATGTAGACGACGCCGGCCTCCCCGGGCGCATGCGTCACGAGGACGGGGCGCGAGTAGCCCGAGAGCACGGGCGCCAGCTTGAGCGAGCCTCCGGCAGCTGACGCCACCGCCGGCCAGGTCGTGGCCATGAGGGCGGTCGTGGCGAGGACGACGAGGGCGCGGACCGAGCGACGCATGGCAGTTCTCCGTGGGGGCGCACTTCCTGGCGCCAAGGACCAGTATCGACCACCGAGCGTCCGGCCGGTGGCAGCACAACGCTGCTCCGATGCCGTGCCTGACCTCAGGAGGCCAGCCGGGCAGCCTGGCGCGCGAAGCGCAGGGCCATGTCCGGGGTCAGGCGCACGCGCAGCAGGTCCGGTCCGAGGGGGTCGTCATCGCTGACGTCCTCGTCGTCTGGCGCCGCGTCCGGCGCCAGCGCGCTCTCGCCAGCGCCAGCGTCGAAGACCATGGCGAAGGCCTCCACGACGACGCGGGAGCTGTCGTTGTCCCAGCCGATGGTCAGCGCGCCCACCCGGAACTCGGCCTGCAGCGGCTCCCGCAGCGACCCCTCATCTGGCCTGGAGGCGGTCGCTGCCTCGATGGCCAGCAACCCCCGCCGCTCGATCTCGCCGAGGATGAGGAGCATGCGGTGCGACAGGAGTGCCACCTGTTGGCGCTCCAGGGCGACCGTCACGACGCGGGGGCCCCGCACGGCCTGCAGGTAGAGCTCCTCCTCGTCGTCCGTCCCATCCGCCATCCCGACGACGAGACGATCCGGGGCGTCGAGGTCGATGATGCGGCGCTTCACGCGTCGTGCCCGGCTCCCCCGGGGTGCCCGTCCACGGAGGCGCTGCCGATGATGGCCTCGGCTTCCATCTCCACCTTCCAGCGCGGGTCGAGCAGGCTCGCCACGACCACCATCGTCGAGGCTGGCCGCACGCTGCCGAAGGCCCGCCCGTGGGCCCGGCCGACCGCCTCCCAGTCGCCGGCGGCCACGAGGTAGCTGCGGGTACGGATGACATCGCCGGCTTCGGCCCAGGCTTCACGCAGGGCGGCCAGCATGATCTCGAGGCAGCGCTCCGCCTGGCGCTCGACGTTCGGATCGACATGCCCATCGGGCCAGACCGGAGCCGTGCCAGCCACGACCACGTGATCGCCCACGCGCACGGCACGGCTGAAGCCGATAGGCGCCTCGTACGGCGAGCCAGAGGACACCAGTTGGCGGAGCGGTCGGGTGTCGGGCATCTCGGGGAACCTCAGCGCTGCGGGATGAGGATGGCCAGGGCCGTCGAGACGGCACTGATGACGAGGGCTCCGCTGGCTGCCGCGACCAGGGCCGGCCAGCCCAGGTCAGGCGGAAAGCCGCCGATGACGATGAGCGGCTCCCAGACGAGGTCGACCACGAAGGCCACGGCTAGCAGCAGCGCCGCGTTCAGGACGACCGAGAAGAGGCCCAAGGTGAGGATGTTCAGCGGGATCGAGGCGAGCCGGGCGATGCGCCCGATGGAGGTGTTGACCAGGCCGAAGACCACGGCCAGCACGAGCAGCGTGATGGCGATGCCGGCCGCGTCGTCGCTCCAGGCGATCTCGATGCCGGGCACGATCAGGCCGGCCGCAAGCAACGCCACCGCGTTGACGGCGATGCGGATGAGGCCCATGGACGGTGGTCCCCGCTAGAGCAGCGCAGCCAGCGAATCGACCACCAGGTCCGCGTCGTGGAGCGGCTTGCGGGGGTCGCTGGGGACGCCCACGCAGGTCAGGCCGGCCGTCTTGGCGGCCGTCACTCCGGTCGGCGAGTCCTCGAAGGCCAGGCTCTTGCCGGGGTCGACGCCGAGCTGCCGGCAGGCCAGCAGGTAGAGGTCCGGGGCCGGCTTGGGGGTGGCCTCATCACCGCAGACGAGGACGTCGAAGCGGTCGGCGAAGGGCGTGCCGCGGAGCACCTTGTCCACCAGCGTGCGCCGGGTGTTGGAGGCCAGCGCCAGCGGCGCAGCCTCCGAGAGCCGATCGACGAAGTCGGCCGCGCCGGGCGTCAGCTCCACGCCGCGGTCGAAGAGCTCGCCGATGATGGCGAGGTACTCGTCGCGCAGGGCCGGGATGCCCTCGGTCGGGATGCCCAGGCGGCCCGCGAAGTAGATGGCCGTCGGCTCGTCGGCGGCCCCGAAGACGGCCAGCTGGTCGACCTCCGTGAGTTCCACGCCGTAGCGGCCGAAGAGGATGGTCTTGGCCTCCAGCCACTGCCGCTCGGTGTGGACGAGCAGGCCGTCCATGTCCACGACCACGCCACTGAAGGGGCCGGGCAGGGGGAGCGATGGCAGTGCGAGGCTGACGGACACGTGGCTCCTGGTGATGCATCGGGCTGGCCGTCGGGGTGAGGCGACAGGGCACCATCGTAGGGCAGACGGCTGCACCGGTCCTGCGAGAGGGTCACATCCGCCCCCAGGCCGGTAGCGCATAGACTCTTGGACGATGGACGCGGAACTCATGACACCCTCGGCCGCGCCGCTCGATCCGGAAGCGGACGCCCACCCCGCGTCCGACGACGACGCCGCCATGCTCGACGCGATGGACGGCGGCGAGCCCTACGATGCCGGGCGCATCACCATGCGTTTCCGCGAGGGCCGCCAGTCGCTCCTCGAGCTGCCCTGGCACGAGCCACTGGCGCAGTGGTCGAACGAGGCCCTCGCCTTCGTGGACCTGCCCGTCGGTGCCAGCCGCCACGTCGTGCGCTTCCTGGTCGTGGAGGACGGCATCCTGGCCCTCAAGGAGCTGCCCCTCGAGGCCGGCCAGCGCGAGTACGACGTCATGCACGAGCTGGAGGCGCGCGGCGCGCCTGCCGTGCGCGCCTCTGGGCTGGTGACGCGGACCGGCGACCAGTCGGCCATCATCCTGACCCGCTACCTGGCGCGCTCCTTCCAGTTCCGGCGCCTGTTCTCGCGCCTACCGGAAGGCGCCCGACGCTACCGCGATCATCTGCTGGACGCCATGACCGGCCTGCTCGTGGAGCTCCACCGCACGGGCCTCTTCTGGGGCGACTGTTCGCTCGCCAACACGCTGCTCATGCGTGACGGGCAGCGCCTCCAGGCCTACCTCGTGGACGCCGAGACGAGCGAGATCCATGAGCAGCTGTCCGACGGCCAGCGCGAGGCAGACCTGGAGATCGCCATCGAGAACGTGGCCGGCGACCTGGCCGACCTGGCCGTCATGAACGGCAAGTCCCTCGAGGAGATCGACGAGGACTTCGAAGCTGCGCTGAGCCTGCGCGACCGGTACCAGGGTCTCTGGGGTGTGCTGCACACGGACGTCTCCATCCCGCGGGATCAGCGCTACCGGGTGGATCGTCGTCTCAAGGCCATCAACCAGCTCGGCTACGTCGTGGACGAGGTCATGCTCGAGCCGGACAGCGAGCAGTCCGACGAGCTGAGGCTGCGCGTATCCGTGGCCGGTCGGGACTACCACTCGCGGCGTCTGCGCCAGCTGACCGGCATCGAGGCCGGCGAGGGCCAATCGGTCATCCTGCTCAACGACCTGACCGCTTGGGCAGGCATGGGCTGGGCCGGCAGCTGGGACACCAAGGAGCGCAGCAGCGAGCGCGTGCTGACCCGTGCCGACGGCGCCCGCTGGATGCTCGGGATCTTCGAGCCCGTGGTCGGCCAGCTCATCGCGACGCTCGGCGAGGACATCGATCCGGTGCAGTCGTACTGCGACCTGCTCGAAGTGCGCTGGCTGCTTTCCGAGGAAGCCGGCCACGATGTCGGCAACGCCGCCACGCTGGCGTCCATGGCCAGCCGCCAGACGCCCAAGGGATCGTCGGCTCGGATGGCGGCCGTCGAGGTCCCGGCTGAGCCCCGGCGCCTGGGCTGGCATCGGCCGTGAGGCGGCGCGGGCGCGCGTGGCGCATCGTCTGGCGCTTGAACCCGTTCGCGCAGCGAGGTGCGTCGACGTCCGCCGGGGACGAGGGCGGCGTGCTTCACTCTCGCTACGACGCGCTGCAGCCGCTGCCGGAGCATCCACCAGACTGGCGCACCGGGCCCCCGGACTTCGTCATCATCGGCGCCCAGAAGTCAGGCACGACCTGGTGGCAGGGTCTCGTCGAGGGGCACCTGCAGGTGGTGCGGCCGGCTCGCGCGCGCCGCGAGCTCCACTACTTCGACCACTTCTGGGATCGCTGGCCCACGCCGGAGCAGTTCGAGCGCTACGAGCACTACTTCCCGCGCCCCGAGGGCAGCCTCGTCGGTGAGAAGACGCCGGGCTACCTCTACCAGCCCTGGGTCGCGCCGATGCTCGCCCATGTCGCGCCTGAGGCGAAGCTCATCGTCCTGCTGCGCGACCCGGTGGAGCGCTATGTCTCCGGGCTTGGCCTGCTGCAGCGCTCCGGGGCTCTCAAGGGCCAGGTCGGCGCCGGTGAGCTGGGGGCGCGGGAGCACCGCATCGTCGAGGCCATGGACCGTGGTCGCTACGCGGCCCAGCTCCGCTGGTGGCTGCAGCACTTCCCGCGGCAGCAGGTCCTTCTGCTGCAGTACGAGCGCTGCGTGGCTGACACGCAGGGCCAGCTCTCGCGCACCTTCGAGTTCCTGGGCCTTTCCGACCTGCGCGCTTCGGTGGCGGAGGTCTCACGGACCCGCAAGAAGGCCACCGAGCACCTGCCGCTGGCGCCAGAGCTGCGCCGCCTGCTCGGCGAGTACTACGCGGCCGACGTGGCCGAGTTGCGCACGCTCATGCCCGACCTCGACCTGGCGCTCTGGAAGAGCATCGTGACAGGGGAGTTGCCGCCCGGCTGAGTCGCGGCGGTCGACGGGGCGGCGTGAAGGCGACACCGAGGCAGGTCCGCCCGCGGAACGTGCCGAGGCGCCTCGCCCGTTCCCGGGGAGGCGCCTCGATGGTGTCGTGATGGCGGTTGGCCGGCTGGCACCGGCCAGGGCATGGGTCAGACGCTGGCCGGCGTCGGCTCGACCTTGCGTGCGGCGCCGCCGGTGCGGACATCGGCCGCGTCACGCTCCTTGTCCAGGGCCAGCATGGACGCCGGGTCGAAGAGGTGGACCTTCTCCAGCGGGATCTTGAGCGAGAGGTCGTCGCCCGGCCGGACGCGATGCTCGCTTCCGATGAGCGCCACGATGTCGTGGTCGCCAACGCCCAGGTGGATGAGCTCCTCGTTGCCCAGGTACTCCACCACGTCGGCGTTGCCGCTCAGCGTGCCGGCGGGGCCCGCGGTGTTGACGTCGAGATGCTCGGGCCGGACTCCCACCTCGAGCTTGTCTCCCGTGAAGGTCTTGATGGAGCCCTTGTAGCGCTCGGGCAGTGGGATGTCGATGCCGTCCCCCACGAGCCGGATGTCACCGCCATCACGATGCACGTCGACATCGAGGAAGTTCATGGACGGCGAGCCGATGAAGCCGGCCACGAAGCGGTTGTCCGGATGGTCGTAGAGCTCCTGCGGGGAGCCCACCTGCTGGAGGCGCGCCTCGCTCATGACGGCGATGCGCTGACCCATCGTCATGGCCTCGACCTGGTCGTGGGTCACGTAGACGGTGGTCGTGCCCAGGCGCTGGTGGAGGCGCGCGATCTCGGCACGCGTCTGGACGCGCAGCTTGGCGTCCAGGTTGGAGAGCGGCTCGTCCATGAGGAACACGGCCGGCTCACGCACGATGGCGCGTCCCAGGGCGACACGCTGTCGCTGGCCGCCGGAGAGCTCGCGCGGCTTGCGGTCGAGCAGGTTCTGGCAGGAGAGCATGGCCGCGGCCTCGTTGACCCGCCGCTCGATGTCTGCCTTGGGTGTCTTGCGCAGCTTGAGCCCAAAGGCCATGTTGTCGCGCACCGTCATGTGCGGGTACAGCGCGTACGACTGGAAGACCATGGCGATGTCGCGGTCCTTGGGGGCCACGTGATTGACGACCTTGTCGCCGATGAGGAGCGTGCCCTCGGTGATCTCCTCCAGCCCCGCGATCATGCGCAGCGAGGTGGTCTTGCCGCAGCCCGAGGGGCCGACGAGGACCATGAACTCGCCATCGTTGATCTTCAGGTCCAGGTCGTTGACGGCGACGACCTCACCGAACTTCTTCCAGACCCCGTCGAACGTGACAGTAGCCATGCGATATCCCTTCTCCTCCGCGAGGTCGCGGGTCCCTGCATCTGCTGGCCGTGCGGCCAGCTGGACGGACCCCGTACGCCTGGGCGGCGGATGACCGCATCGTAGCAAGGTCGTCCATCGGTCGGTGAGCGCTACTGGCACAAGGGCCGGCCGCGCTAGTGCTTGCCCGTCTGCCCCGAGCTCCGGCGCGCGTCGGCCCGACGTGGGCCGCGGCCTGGCTCGTCTGCCCCGTTGAGCCCGCTCGGTTGTCCCACCGGGGAGTCCAAGCGTCCGTCGGGACGACCAGGAACGCGGCGCCGGGCGTCGCCGGCGGCTGTCTGGCACCCGCCATGGGACGAACGGCCGACGGGACGCCCATGAGGGCTGCCAGGTCAGGTTCCGCCGGTCGTTTGGCACTCCGGGTGGGACAAGGCGCGCTCACCGCGGGCGCGGCAGGGTCAGCACTGCGGCAGGGTCAGCGCCGCGGCAGGGTCAGCGCCGCG
>JBFYUV010000125.1:0-4206 GCA_041299865.1 Chloroflexota bacterium | reverse complement strand
GCAGCTGGTGCAGTCGGTCAGCGGGTGGCCTGTGCGACAGCGCCGCGTCCGCCGGCTCCTGGCGAGGATTCGCGCGTGCCACTGAGCATCTCCCGCTGGACGGAGCAGGTGCTCGGCGACGCACCGGAGCCCGCCAGCTGGACCGAGGGCCTGACGACCATTACGGTGGCGGTCGGCTGGCACGACGACCCCTCCGGCCAGGTCGAGCCCATCATCGTCCGGCAGGAGCGCACGGTGCGCAACCAGGCCGGCACGATCCTCCGGCGCGACCTCGAGTTCTGGGATCACGACGTCGCGGGCGGCCCACCGCGGTACCACTACCGGGAGACGTGGGCAGAGGTGTACCTACCGGGTCGCAGCCGTCCGAACGGCCCGCGCGGGTTGCACAAGGTCGAGGAGGAGGAGACCACCTACTACCCCTGGACCGCCCTCGCCGGCGGCCCAGGCGGGGAGCTGACGCGCCTGCGTGTCCTCAAGGCTTACGTGGTCTACACCATGCGCCAGGAGCCCACGGCCGTGACACCGGAGATCTCCGAGCGGGCGACAGCCAGAGGCTACGTGCCTGGCGTCGGCCTGCTCAACGTGGTGGTGGACTCCGGGCGCATGCTGCTCGACGCGATCCGGCAGAGCGGCATCGTCGAGACCGCCAGCTCGCCGCAGACGACATTGTGGACGGACCCGGTGCGGACCGAGTGGGACATCACGTTCGCCGAGCCCGACAAGATCACCACCTACACCACCACCAAGAACCACCTGGTGACCGGCGACTGTCAGGTCTCCGGGCCGACCATGCAGCGCCGAGACTCCTGGCAGTACCGCCTCGGTGTGGAGATCGAGCCGCCGACGATCCGCGCCACATCGCTCGGCGACGCCGGCGTGCGCCTGGTGGTCGAAGGCGGCGGCGCCGACGTGCCGAGCAGGCCGGGCCAGACAACCCGCGTCCCGCCCGAGCGATACCGCGTCGAGCGCAGGACCGTGCTCGAGCCGGAGGGAGAGGCGTCCTCGGATCCCTTCGACCTCTGGGATTCTGACCCGCCCGCGCCGGTGGGTAGGGGGATCGTGTTCGGCGACACCCTGGTGGAGGATCTCGAGGGCGAGGTGGTCGACCCCCTGCCGCCGCAGGAGAGCTATGAGGAGCCGGGCGACCCGGCCGAGCCAGTAGTCGAGGACTGGCAGGCGCTGGCGGAGCTCAGGAATGAGGCCGCCTGGGACGAGCCCGGGCAGGCGCGCACGGTCGACGTGGACGTAGGCGAGGCTGGCGAGTACGAGTACCGGGCGATCGCGCTAGTAGGCTCCGAGGAGTCAGCCCCCGGCCAGGTCGCCCGTGTGATTCAGCCCGTGTCAGGCGAGGCGGGCCGCATCGTGGCACGGCTGCGGCGGGCCGCCGACCAGTCCGTCGAGGTTGATGTCCTGGCCCCAGAGGACCCCGGGCTGCTGGCCCTCGAGTACGGCGAGACGTTCGTGTGCGACCTCCCCGTCGACCTCTCGGCCCTGGTCGACGACCTCACGTGGGGCGTCGACGAGAGCGAGTGGCCAGGCGCGGAGGGCGAGCTCGCGGCGGCCGGCCTGGTCGAGGAGCTGGCGCGCCGGCTCTTCTCGAAGACCCGGGAGCCCCGGCTCGCCGCCCGCGTCACCCTCACCATGCCCCTGCTCGGTCTCGAGCGAGGTCAGCGGGTGGCGCTTGACCCGATCGCCTGGCAGACCATCGGCAACGGCCTGGTCATCTCCTCCGAGACGGCGCCAGGCGTCTGGCTGCTCGACGGATGGACCCTGGCTGTGAGCCGGGCGGCGGACGGCCAGCTCGACCTTCGGCCGCCGACCCTCACCCTGGTGGAGCCATGATCACGGTCCTCCCCTACGACGCCGGCACCCTGCCGGTCCGGGCGGTCTCGCACGTGCCGGGGTGCGACCTCGGCTACTACCGCGAGGCCGACTTCGAGGAGGGGCAGACCGAGGATCGCCATGAGGCCCAGAACGCCGCCATGCGCGTGGTCACCCCCTGGCCGATGAGGCCGTGGCTCGAGCCGATGCCTGGCAAGATGTGGGTCGACGTGGACCGCCGGCACCAGGCCGAGGGCGACGAGGGGCTGCGCTTCAACCTGTACCACCGCGACAGCCTGGACGACGCCTTCTCACTGGTGCCGGCGGGCGCCGGGCGGTTGAAGCTCGCCCCGCAGCCTGAGCTCGAGCCGACCGACGCCGCTGTCACCAGCGAGCTCGGCCGCTCCGAGGTCACCCAGCGGTCGACCGAGTGGGATGAGCTGGTCTGTAGGCTCGACACGCTGAACGAGAGCGGCGGCACCGCGCTGCGTGAGCCCCTGCTGCTGGTGTGGGACGGCCTCTGCGGCCCGGCCTACCGGCTCGAGCTGGCGGACAACACCCTGTTCGCCCCGTTCGACCTCCGCCGCGGCCTCGAGGGCTACCTCGGCGTTGACGCCGCTGGGGTGCCGCTCCTGGACGAGGCTGCACAGGCATGGCTGGACCTGACGGTGCGCGGGCGTTACGCGCTCTACCTCCGC
The DNA here is from genome assembly GCA_041299865.1 of Chloroflexota bacterium. Lineage (GTDB taxonomy): Bacteria > Chloroflexota > Limnocylindria > Limnocylindrales > CSP1-4 > JAFMJV01. The sequence goes on along the minus strand of JBFYUV010000125.1, from coordinate 1,687 downwards.
CCGCGTCGTTGGCGCTGGGTGGTGACCGTGCTGGCCCACTTCTTCACCGTCTCGGCCTTCGAGAGCTACCCGAACGACGAGCTGTTCATCCGCACCTATTTCGACCGCCCACCCGTCTACCCGTGGCGACACGACGTGGTCCACACCTCGCAGGTGACCGACCTGGAGGACTTCTGGGGCAACCGTCGCTCCTACGACCAGGGCGTGGAGTGGTCCTTCGACCACTCCCGCGAGGCCGCCAGCCTGCGCAGCGAGATCGTGGGGCAGCAGTACACCATGGGGGCCTGCTTTGCCTACATCCTCCTCGGCTGCGAGGCGCCGGTCATCACCCTGTGGCGCCACCCCCCGAGGGTCGGCGAGATCGTCCTCGGCCTGGGGCGCCTCGACCTCGCGACTGGTGCCGAGGACAGCCGCGTGTGGTTCGTGCAGCGTGCGGTCGCGCAGGTCCTCTACCCGCCGACCATCATCGGTGAGTACCTGGCGCCATCCTTCAACGTGTGGGCCTGACGGAGGACTCATGGCACAGCCTGACCAGCCCAAGCCACAGACCTTCACGGCACCGGCACCGGCGGCGACGGTCGACGCGGCGCAGCTCGCGAGGATCCTCGAGACGACCGGCGACGTGCTGGTGACGTTTGCCGAAGCGGCGGACATGCTGGCGACGCAGCTGCAGGTGCTCAACGGCACGATGGAAGCCAACGGCAAGCGGGTGAGGGAGCACGTGTCGCGCGGCCTGCAGGCCGCAGAGGCACGACGACAGAAGGCGCGCGAGATCGTGCAGGAGCTGCGGAGTGCTCAGGCTCAGCGCCCCTGACGGCTCGCAGGAGATCCGGCGTCTGGCCCTCGACTGGGTCCGCGTCGGCCAGCCGTACGACGTCGACCTCGAGGTGGTGGCAGACGGCGAGGCCGCCGACACGGCGCTGCTCGCCTGCTCTGAGGCCGACTGGCTCGAGGTCAGCCAGGACGGGGGCCTCAACTGGGACCCCGTGCCGACTGACCCAGTCTACGGCGTCGAGCTCGGGCCGTTTGCCGCGGACGAGCGGCGTGAGATCACGCTGCGGCTAACCGTGCCGCCCGGTACCGCCGTGCGCACGCAGCTGGTCGAGCTGTGGCTCGGGCTGGGGACGTGAGGGAGGGACGATGGCGACAAGCAGCCAGCTGCCCTGGTCGATAGTGGCCGGGGACGTGTTCCGGACCAGGATCACGTGGTACCAGGGGGTGGACGACAACGGCGACCCATCAGGCCCGGTGAACCTGACGGGCTATGCCGGGCGGTGCCAGGGCCGCCTGTCGGCAGCCGCCACGCCGGCATCCTGGGAGGTCGACGACGCCGACATCGGTGGCGTCACCCTGGGCGGGGTGGCCGGCACGGTCGACGTGGAGCTGACGGCAGAGATCACCGCCGCCCTCGCGGGCCAGCGGGGCGTGTGGGCCGTCGAGCTGACCGAGCCCGGGGGCCAGGACCTCGAGCTGTTGCGCGGCGAGTGGGTGTGCGAGTCGGGCATCGTCTACGACGATCCGGAGCCGGAGCCATGAGCGTCCTGGTGGTGCGCCAGATTCTGCCCCTCGTCGTCGAGTCCGAGCCAGAGGTCATCGTCATCGGCCAGAGCGGCCCCCAGGGGCCGCCCGGGCTCACCTGGCGCGGCGCCTACGCGGCCGGGACCACCTACGCTGAGGACGACGTGGT
>JBFYUV010000123.1:0-12341 GCA_041299865.1 Chloroflexota bacterium | reverse complement strand
TGGCCCAGTGGATCGGGCGCCAGGACACAGACGCCATCCGGACTGCCATGAACGAGTTCGAGGTCCGGCCCGGGGACGCCGTCTTCGTGCGACCTGGCCTGCCCCACGCCACGGGCGCCGGCGTCTTCCTGATCGAGGCCCAGGAGCCCACGGACTTCTCGGTCGTGGCCGAGTACCGCGGCTATCCGATCGCGCCCGATGAGGCCCACCTGGGCCTGGGTTGGGACACCATGCTCGACTGCTTCGACCGGAGCGCCGTGACCGGCCCGGCCCTGGCCGCGCTCCGCCCACGACCGACACGCATCGCCGGCAGCGAGTCGGCGGGCTGGACGGAGGATGACCTGCTCGGCGAGCAGAGCCACGCCTTCTTCCGGGCCACGCGCCTGTCCGTCCGTGGAGCGGCAGCGTGGCCGCACGCGGGCATCTACTCGGTCGTCATCGTCACCCGGGGCCAGGGCGTGGCCGAGACCGCGCACGGCGAGGTCCAGTTGAAGCGCGGTGACACACTGGCCATCCTGGCCGGCACGGCCGGGACGACCATCTCCGGCGATCTGGAGCTCGTGGCGGCCATGCCCTCGTTCGACTGACGAGAGTCTGCTGGGTCCTGGTCGGGAGCCGCATAGTACGGGGGCGACACCCCGCAACCCGGACCTTGGGGCCAGTCCCGGTCCCGCCTCGGCTGGCTACGGTGGCATGGTGTCTCAGCGCACCCTCTACGAGACCCTGATGCTGCACCCGACCGCGACCCTCGAGGTCATCAACGCGGTCTACCGGCAGCTGGCCAAGCAGCATCACCCAGATCACGCCGGACCTGGTGGGCAGAAGCGCATGGCCGAGATCAACGAGGCCTATGCCGTGCTCAGCAGCGCGGAGAAGCGGGCCCGCTATGACGAGCTCCTGGGCCTGGAGCAGGGTGTCCCCGAGGGCTTCGCCCGCCGCTCCGCTCCGGGCGCCACGAACCTCAAGTACGAGGAAGGTACCTGGTCAGTGCGCGGCGACGCCGAGCCGACCCCGGCCTCCGCCGCCTATGGTGAGGCTGGCCCGCCGCCCGGGTACCCGTTGCCACGTGGCAGCGTCCTCTCCTTCGGACGGTACCGCGGCTGGGCCATCTCCCAGGTCGTGGCGCATGACCGCAACTACGTGGAGTGGCTGAGCCGCACGATGGCAGGGCGCACCTATCGCACCGAACTCGACCAGGTCCTGCGCCAGACGCCCGCCTGACCTGGTCGCTGGCGGTCTCGCCGCCAGGCGGTCGATCTCCGATCTCGGTCGCGGAGCGCGTTCGGTCGCATCGGCTATAGTTGAGTAGGCAACTATCTTCGGCATCCTGACCGATCCCCCATGAGCCCAGGAGGAGATCCACCATGCGCATCGGCGTCGGCCTTCCCAACACCATCCCCGGCACCCCCGGACCACGCCTCGTCGAGTGGGCACGCCACGCGGAGGCGCTGGGCTTCTCCACGCTGGCGACCGTGGGCCGTCTCGTCTTCCCTACCTACGATGAGCTCCAGGCACTCACGGCCGCGGCAGCCGTCACCGAGCGCATCGGCCTCTTCAGCAACCTGACCATCGGGCCCGTCTACGACCGCGCCCTGCTGGCCAAGCAGGCGGCCGGCCTGGACCAGATCTCTGGGGGCCGCTTCGTGCTCGGCCTCGCCACCGGCTGGCGCGAGGAGGACTACATCGTGGCCGGCAAGCCCTACGCCGGACGCGGCAAGCGCCTCGACGCCGACATCGAGTACATGCAGCGGGCCTGGCGCGGCGAGCTCGTCGAAGGTGCCACGAAGAAGCTCACGCCGGCACCGACCAACGGTGAGTCCGTGCCGCTGGCCTTCGGGGGCAACGTGGCCGCCGCCTTCGAGCGGGCGGCCAGGTACGGCGTCGGCTGGACCGCCGGTGGCGCCAGCCCGGACGACGTTACGGGCATGTTCGAGACCGCGCGCGCTGCCTGGGCCACGGCCGGACGCGAGGGTCCGCCGCGACTCTGGGCGCTCACGTACTTCGCGCTGGGTGAGGGCGGACGGGACACGGCCACGGCCTATCTCTCCGATTACTACGGCGACTGGGGCCCGGGCATGGCCCAGCAGATCCCGGCTGACGCTGACGGCATCCGCTGGGCCGCCGACGCCTTCGAAGCGTCTGGCGCCGACGAGCTCATCTTCGATCCCGTGAGCTCCGACATGGCGCAGCTCGACCTGCTGGCCGACGCGCTGGGGGCGCGATTGCGCGCCTAGCCCTCTCGCCGGTTCAGCTGCCCCTCGAGACGCGCCGGATCGTCACCAGGCTGAAGACGAGGAACCCCACGAAAGCCAGTGTCACCAGCGTGACGATCTCGCTGCTGAGCGACTCGCTCACGATGAGAACCGCGAGCACGAGGGCGATGGCGATGAGCTGACCGGCCATGATCAGGCCGATGGTCAGGTTGCGGCTTACCGATCCGACGGAGGTGAGGCCCTTCTGCAGATCGCTCGTGTCCAGCGTGACCACGAAGCGCCCCTTCTGGTACTGGTCCAGCCAGCTGAAGGTCGCCTCGCGCAGCGAGGGCAGACGGCGCCCCAACTCCATGGCCGTGGCGGTCGCCTCCGCCTTGGCCATCTGCAGGACTCGATCGAGCGTGATCTGTGCCTCGATCAGCTCGCGAGCCTCCTCGTAGCCCGTGTCCACGAGGGGCAGGCTCGGGCTGAGCGTACGCACCAGCTCCTCGGCCTGGACGAGCGCCTTGACGGCCAGCGTGAGGGCCTGGTCCAGCCGCAGTCCGCGCTTCGAGAGCACGCCGAACATGGCCGACATGAGGCGCGAGAAGTCCCCGGAGCCGTAGATCCAGTACTGGTAGAAGAGGCGACGCATGTCGCTTCGATAGGCTGCTTCGTCGAAGGCGCCCGACCGCTCACAGATGGCCAGCACGGACGTGGCCAGGCCGTCGGGATCGCGTTCGCGGAGCGACCACATGAGGCCCAGCAGCTGCAGGCGCCGACCGCTGTCCAGCTCGCCCACGAGGCCCAGGTCCAGGAACGTCAGTGTCCCTGTCTCCGGGTCGATGACGATGTTGCCGGGGTGCGGATCCCCGTGGAAGAAGCCGTCCACGAGGACCTGCTTGATCATGGCGCGCAGGAACCGGCGTGCCACCAGGTCCCGGTCCACGCCGGCCTCGTCCAGGGCCACCAGGTTGGTGGCCTTGACGCCGCGCACGAACTCCATGGTGATGACGCGGCCGGTGCTGAGGTCGAGGTAGACACGCGGGACGTGGATGCCCTCCATGCCCTCCACGACCTCGGCCAGGCGCAGGGCGTGGTAGGCCTCCACCCGGTAGTCGAGCTCGGTCAGGACGCCCTGGCCGAACTCGTGGATCATGGCCGCCAGGTTCATCGTCCGCGCCATCGACACGCGGCGCTCGGCCTGGCGAGCGAGGTCCTCCATGTTGCCCAGGTCCGCCCGCACCATGGCCTGCACGTTGGGCCGCTGCACCTTGACCACGACCTCCGAACCGTCGGGCAGGGTGGCCCGGTGGACCTGTGCCAGGGAGGCAGCACCCAGCGGCTCGCGGTCGAAGGATGCGAAGAGCCTGTCTGGCGGCGCGTCCAACTCGGAGCGCACGATGGCCTCGACTTGATCGTAGGGGAAGGGCGGCACCGTGTTCTGGAGCTTGTCCAGCTCCGTTCGCCAAGCCTCCGGCAGGACGTCCGCCCGGCTGGAGACCATCTGGCCGACCTTCACATAGGTCGGCCCGAGCTGCTGCAGCATGAGCCGCACCTTGGCGGGTGTCGTGAGTGACGCGAACTCGTCCGGGTCGCGTCCCAGGAGGCGGTCGGCCACGCCCCGGAAGCGCGCCAGTGGCGTGCCCACCAGCGAGATGTCCAGGCCGTACTGCACGACGATCTCGCGGACCTGCGACAGGCGCAGGTTCTCGACCAGCCGGCTGCGCCCGGAGAGCGGCAGGCGGTCGAGCAGGCGCCAGAGCGGCTGATCCTCACCGCCATCCTGGAGGCGCGGCCGATTGACTCCGAGCAGCGTATCGACCGCGAGCAGCAGGAGCGAGATGGCCAGGGCGACGACGAAGAGCCAGACCAGCCGCGGGTCCGGCAGGGCCACCGAGATGTCCGTGATGAAGGCCACCAGTTCGATGGCCAGCCAGAAGACGATGACTTCGATGACGAGGGCGACGAGGCCGTAGGTCCGGAACATGAGCGAGCCGGTCAGCGCCGTCAGCACGGGCCGCACGAAGGCACTCACGAGGGCCAGCGAGATGCCGATGAGGAGCAAGTCGATGAGCCCGGCATTGCCGATCTCCAGCAAGGGCTCGTCGAGGATGTAGCGGCCCTGGGTGTCCTGGCCGGGCAGGCGGATGAGGCTGAGGACGAGCATCGCCACGAGCACGGCGACGGCGTTGATGAGGCCGCGGACGAGCAGCGGCCGTAACCACGGCCAGCGGCGGCTGGGGGTCGTGCTGGTGTCGGTCTGGGCCTGGGCGGTCAACGGCGGGAGCCTCGGTGAGGGTTCGACGGGTCGGCGAGCCGAGTATGCCGCCGCTCGAGCGGGCTGTCATCGCCCTGGTGGCGCGACGACGTGGGACCGCGGACGGTCGATGGCCTGCGCTAGGCTCTCGCCATGCCCGAGACCACCGACGTCGACACCCAGGCCCTCGAGCAGTGGTTCGACGCCAACGCCGTCGTCCTGCTCATCATCGCTGCGCTGCTGCTCGTCCTCTACGCCTTCTCGAGCCGCATCGTCCACGCTGCTGTGGCTCGGGCGCTGGCCGCCCAGAAGGGCGCGGTCGAGCCGGGCAGCCCGGAGGCCGTCGAGCTGGACAAGCGCGCGGCGACGCTCTCCGGCCTCGTCACGGCGCTCCTGCGCATCGTCGTGGTCGCCATCATCGTCACGCTCATCATCGGCTTCTTCGGCCTCTGGTCGCTGGTGGCTGGCCTCGGCCTCCTCCTCGCAGCACTGACGCTGGCCGGCCAGTCCATCGTGCTGGACTACCTGATGGGCGTCCTCATCATCCTGGAGGGCCAGTACTTCAAGGGCGACGTCATCGCCGTGGGTGCGGTGGCCGGCACGGTGGAGGATGTCGGCCTGCGGCGCACGACGGTGCGCTCGGCGGACGGCACGGTGCACTCCATCTCCAACGGCGAGATCCGCATCGTCTCCAACCGCACCCGCGTCTTCGCCGCGGCGGAGGTCACCATCCCGGGCATCCGTGAAGAGGACTTCGAGCGTGTGCTGGGGATCATGGACGACGTCGGCCGCGAGGTGGCACAGGATCCCCGCTTCACGGCGTCGATCATCGAGACGCCCTCCGTGGCGTTCATCGGCGACCCCGACGACCTGGGCATGACAGCCACGATGCGCGGCAAGGTCGTGGCCGGCGAGCGCTGGACCATCGCCACGGAGATCCGCCGCCGCCTCAACCGCGCCTTCGTGGATGCGGGCATCGTGCTCAACAAGCGCGGCGTCGTGCCCCGTGAGCGCCGCGGCCTGGACGAGTCGGCCCTCTACGTGCCAGAAGCCGGCGACGACTGATCCGCCCGCGCGGGCACGGACTCAGCGGGCCGGGCGGAAGATGAGGCGCAGCACGAACAACACGAACATGGCCAGCAGGGCCCAGGCGACCATGGCCACCAGCACGATCGGCTCGAACGCCTCCGGCCCTTCGACGAGGCTCTCACCGATGCCCACGGCGCCCTGGGCCAGGTCGCCGAGCTCGAAGCGCTCGACCACGGCAACGACCGGCGACAGCCAGAGGTCGGTGATCTCCATGAGCGTCGGCACGTACTCGGCAAGCGCCTTCGGGACCTCCACGAATGGCAGCAGCAATCGCAGGAAGAGCGTGATCTGGACGAAGGCGAAGAAGAGGCCCGCCAGGCGGATGAGGATCACGCCGACAGTCTAGAGGCGTGCCCCGCGGCGCCACAGCGTAGAGTCCAGGCATGGCATCCGACCCCGCGCCCAGCGTGGTGCTCATCGGCATGATGGGCTCCGGCAAGTCGACCGTGGGCCGGGCGCTGGCCGGCCTGACCGGCTGGCGCTACCTGGACAACGACGAGCTCGTCGGCATCGTCAGCGGTCGCCGCGCGGAGGACATCGACGCCGACGACGGGGACGTGGCGCTCCACCAGGTCGAAGCGGACGCGCTGCGCCTGGCTCTCTCGATGCCCCGCCCGCTCGTCGTCGGGGCCGCGGCGTGGGTCGTGGAGCACCAGCCCTCGGTCGAGCTGCTGCGCGCACAGCCGGCCGTCATCTACCTGCGCGCCCAGCCGGAGACGCTGCGCAGCCGGATCGACCAAGGCAGCGGACGACGCCGCGACGCCACGGACCTGGGCTGGCTGCGGGCTCGCGCCGCCGAACGTGAGGCCGCCTACCTGGCCCTGGCGCGCATTGTCATCGATACCGACGGACTTGAGCCGACGGCCATCGCGCGACGCATCCTGGAAGCACTCTAGCGTCGAGCGTCGCCGCTACTGGGCGGCCAGGAAGTCGGAGATGCGCACGAGGGCCTGCCGCAGGTTCTCCTGCGAGTTGGCGTACGAGACGCGCAGGCTGCCGACCCCCTGCTGTCCGAAGGCGGTCCCGGAGAGGACGCTGACACCGGCCTCCGTCAGGATCCGGTCGGCGAAGGTCCGCCCGGTCAGGCCGGTCCCGCTGACATCCGGGAAGGCATAGAAGGCGCCGTGCGGCATGGGTGCCGTGACGCCGGGCAGCGCGTTGAGGCCCGACACGATCAGCTCGCGGCGGGCGCGGAGCTCGCGCACCATGGCCTCCACTGCGTCCTGCGGCCCGTTGAGGGCCTCCGCGCCGGCGAACTGGGCGTAGGTGGCCGTGCAGGAGACCGTGTTGATGAGCAGCCGCTCGAAGACCGGGACCAGCGGCTTTGGCAGGATGCCCCAGCCTAGGCGCCAGCCGGTCATGGCGTAGGTCTTGGAGAGCCCGTCGAGGACGACGGTGCGCTCCTCCATGCCCTCGACGCTGAGGATGGAGACGTGCTCGCCTTCGTAGAGGATGCGCGAGTAGATCTCGTCAGCCAGCACCATGAGGTCGTGCGCCATGGCGATGGCGGCGACGCCCTCGATGTCGGAGCGCGTCATCACCGCGCCGGTGGGGTTCTGCGGACTGTTGAAGACGAGCAGGCGGGTGCGCGGCGTGATGAGCGAGCGCAGCTCGTCGAGATCGAGCCGGAAGTCACGCTCCGGACGCAGCGGGATGGGCACCGGCGTGGCGCCCATGAAGCGCGTCATCGACTCGTAGATGGGGAAGCCGGGGTCGGGCACGATGACCTCGTCACCGGGGCCCACGAGGGCCATCATCAGGTAGGCCATGACCGGTTTGGCGCCCGGCGTGACGACCACGCGATCGGGTGTCACCTCGACGCCCCGGCGCCGGCTGAAGTCGGCCGCGATGGCCTCGCGGAAGACGGGCACCCCGGGCGGCGGCGCGTAGTGTGTCTGGCCGTCGGTCAGGGCGCGGGCGGCCGCCTCCACGATGTTGGGCGGGGTGTCGAAGTCCGGTTCCCCGAGATGGAGGTGGATGATGTTCCGGCCGGTGGCGGCCAGGGCCCGGGCGCGCGCCGCCGCCTCGAATGCTGTCTCCGTGCCGATGTGATCCATGCGATCGGCGAGTCTCATCAGTCGCTCCTCCCCTCAGCCAGCCACCACTCCGATGCTAGCGTCGGCCGGCGGGCGCGGTGAGGCCGCCGTGCGCGCCACTCCTCCGCGCCCCGCCGTGCCCGCACGTGCGACTGGCGCCACTCGTGCGAGAATCCCGCCGGTGACCAGCTACTTCGACCTCTCCGCCGCGAACGCACGCCTGGTCGACCTGCGCCCGTTGCTCGTGGCGCTGCGCGATGACCGCGATGAGGTGGCTCGCTCACAAGAGCGCCTCGCACGGATGCGGGCGGCTGTCGGCGACGGTCATGCCGACCTCGAACGCGAGCAGGAGCGACTGACGCTGGTCGTTCGCCGCATGGCCTCTGCCGTCCGCCGAATCGACGCCTGGGGTATCACGCTGCGGGACATCGGTTCCGGCCTCGTGGACTTCCCGGCCCTCGCCAACGGTCGGCCCATCTGGCTGTGCTGGCGGCTCGGCGAGGCGGACATCGGCTGGTGGCATGAGCTGGAGGCCGGCGTGGCTGGCCGCAAGCCCCTCATCGAGCTGGAGTGAGCATGAACGCTGCCCTGCATCCCATCGGCCGCATCGCCATCGTGAGCGCCCAGCAAGCGGCCCAGCTGCAGGCCGAGGAAGCCGCGGCCCTCCTCGTCGATGTCCGCGAGCCGCGGGAGTACGAGTCGTTGCGAGCGCCCGGGGCGGTGTTCCTGCCGTTGGCCGAGTTCGTGGCCCGCCATGCTGACCTGCCGCGTGACCGGCAGCTGCTACTGGTCTGCCGCTCCGGCAGCCGGAGCCTGCGAGCCACGATGTTCCTCATGCAGCAGGGCTTCAGCAACGTCGCCAACGTCGACGGCGGCATGATCGCCTGGAAGAACGCCGGCCTGCCCGTGCGCAGCGGTCCCACCGAGCCTGGCGAGGGTGAGCTGCCGCCAGCGCCACGCTGAGCCCGCCATCCGCGCGCGGTCGAGCTCTTCGTTCGAGGCGCGCCCGTCAGTAGAGCCTGACAGGGCTAGGAGCGGTACTCCTCGTCGGGCGGCAGCTTGAGGCGACCGCCGGACAGCCGCGAGATGATGCGCTTCGTGGTGGCCTGGTGCGAGAAGGCCAGGCCGATGAGCACCAGGATGGCGAAGTTGACCAGGCCCACGGTCATGGCGTTGATGTACCCGATCTGCTGACCGACCTCACCCTTGATGGAGAGCCCCGGCAGCGTGGCCCCGAAGAGGCCGAGCTGGTAGAAGGGTGCCGCCGGCGACAGGCCGGCACGCATCAGGCCATCGGAGAGGCCCGCCGCGTCCGTGCCGCCGAAGAGGAAGGCCGTAGAGCCCAGGCCGGCCACGGGCGCACCCGCGATGGCTGATGGCAAGTCCGTCTGCTCCAGCCGTTGCCAGCCCTCGGGGACATCGCCGCTCGTGCCGTTCGGCACGACCCAGTAGAGGCTCTCCTGCGGCTGTCCGTCGGAATCGAGGCCGCCCATGACGTAGAGGGAGCCATTGGCCACGAATCCGGTCGCATCGGTGCGCGCCTCGGGCAGCATGTCCTCCCGGGCGACAGCCCAGCCGAGCGGCTCGCCCGTCTCGCTCGTCGCAGGCTGACCGTCGATGAGCTCAAGGCGGAAGACGCTGTCCGTGGGGCCGTCCGGACCCTCGCCGCCGACGACGTAGGTGAAGTCACCGATGGTCCCCGCCACTGCTTCCGCGCGGGGTTCAGGCAGCGACAGGCCATCGAGCGGCTGCCAGGGCTGCAGGGTGTTGCTGGGGGGCTGCTGTTCCTGCGGGATCCAGGCCAGGTAGACGTCGGCGATGGGCTGGCCGTCCGCGCCACGGCCGCCCAGCAGAACGAAGCCACCCGTGCCGGCGACGACCGTCGCATCGCTGATGGGCCGCGGCAGCGTCAGAGCCTCCGGGCTCTCCTCCCCATCTGCACGCTGCCAGCCCGTGAGCAGGCCTTCCTCGACGACGCCCCGGAACACCGTGTCCGTGGCTGCCCCGCTGGCGTCCAGGCCACCCATGACATAGGGCACCCCGCCGAAGCTGCCGATGGCCGCGCCGGCACGAGGCTCCGGCAACGCGGGCCCAGCCTGCCAGCCGCTGAGGTTGCCGTTGGGCTGCCCGTCAGTCGTGGTGGCGTTCGTCACCAGGACTTCGTCCGTGGCGCCGTCAGCGGTGGCACCGCCGATGAGATAGACCGCCGTGCCCGACTGGAAGACCACGGCATCAGCGCGTCCGGCGGGCAAGGCCAGCTCAGCCGGGCTGGTCTGCCAGGGCAGCAGTGTGCCCGGCGCGGCCGGACAGGGCAGATCCTCGTTGGCAGCCGGGCACCAGTTAACGATGGAGGCGAAGTTGTAGCCCACCGAGACGGTGGGGCTGACGGTGAAGAAGTAGGCGAGGTTGGGGATGTAACCCAGCATGAAGACGATGAGGAGGAACCAGAAGATGGCTTGCAGGGTCGCCCAGGTCCAGCCGTCTGCGTCAAGCAGCCCGAAGACGACTCGCCGCCTGAGGGCTCCCGCTGGTAGTGCCTGCTGTGCCACGTGCCTCCCCTGCCCTAACCCGAGATCTCGATGGAACCCTGCATCGTCGAGTAGTGACCCGGCACCGTGCAGGCGAACTGCAGACCGTCACCGGTGGCCGTCCAGGTGAGTGTCTGGACGCCCGACTGCCACGTCGGGATGCCGGTGTCCGTCGTCGCGTTGGGGACGCCCAGCTGGTCCGGGGTACCGATGTAGAGGTTGTGGTCGAAGCCAGCCGTGTTGTCCACTTCGAACTGGATGGTCTCGCCCTCGACGACGTCGAGCTGGGACACCACGTTGCCGGCTTCGTCACGGAAGTGCAGGTCCGCCGTGGCCTGCAGCTTGATGACCCGGGGCGCGTCGGCCGTGCCCCCGGTGATGGGCTCCGGGCTGGCGACCGTGCCGTCGGCCGGCGGTGGGGTGGCCGCGGGCGCGGAGCCGCCGATGACGCCACTGGGGTTGCGCCAGCAGGCCGGCGGCGGCGTGGCACCGGGCTCCGGCTTCCAGTTCGGGTCGCGCCAGCCGGCCACCACGACAGGCTCGACCTCCTCGGCATCCGCCTCGCCGTGAGACTCGGGCGCGTACTCGAAGCTGATCTCAGAGCTGGCCGTGATCCAGGCGATGAGCTCCTCCACCTGACGGTAGTTGAGCGGGCCGGCCGGCTCCTTGAACGCCAGCATCAGGCTGTTAGCGTCGCCGCAGACATAGCGGCCACCGACTGTCAGGACGTTGTCGAGGTAGTCCGGGTTGAGGTGGCCGGTGCCGGTCTGGCCGTCCGACGTCAGGGCGTTGTAGAGCTTGGGTTGGTTGTTGAGCGGCGGACCGATGCCACCCTGGCCGTTGTCGCCATGGCACGTCTGGCAGTTGTTCAGGTAGAGCGCGTAGCCACGCTCCACGTCGGTGACGAACTGGTCTTCCGCCGCCTGCTCCATGCGCCCTTGCGTGCCCAGGGCCGGCACGCCGGACTCCGCGAACCAGTAGACGGGGATGAAGAGCGCGATGACGAGGACGGCCAGGAAGACGAAGCTGCGAGCATTGGCGCTCTGGCGCACGATCTGGGCGCCGCGTTCCTCGGTCAGTCCCACCATGTGGGCCTTGGGCCCGGCTGAGAAGCGCTCCACGGCACGCCGCTCGCCTTCCGGGGCCGGCGTGAGGGCCGAGTCCTCGGCGCGGGTGTCGTCCGGCTCGCGCGGCGCGAGCTCGCGACCGCCTGGCTCGTCGCTCATATGCAGCCGCCGGGCGACTTGGCGGGGATGAGACCCGGCTGGCCGAGCGCGACGGGCAGCGGGCCCAGGATGACCGTTCCGGTGTCCACGATGAGCTCACCGTTCTGGACCACGTGGGCGAAGCGGTCAAGCCCTCGCGGCGCCGGGCCCAGCTCCTGCACCTTGGTCCCAAGCCGGTCGTAGCGTGACCCGTGACAGGAGCACTCGAACCAGAAGTTGATGTCGCAGAAGTTGGGCTTGCAGCCCAGGTGGGGGCACTTCTGCCACATCGTGCGCACGTTGGTGGTGGTCCCCGACCCGTCCGGCGACTCGCCATTCGCGAAGCCCAGGTTGGGGTCGATGAGCTGCACGAAGGTGCGCGCCTGCGGGAAGTAGGCCGGCGCGCCATCCGCCAGCGTGAGGCCGTTGACCTCCGGGTTCTGGTCGACGGTCTCGATGGTGCCGAGGTTGATCTGGCCGCCGAACCCACCGCGCGCCAGGTTGGGCCACAGGAAGCCCAGCGTGCCGGCCGAGACCTCCAGGATCCAGAGGCCCACGGCGGCGCCGATGGAGCGGCGGATGAGCTGGCGGCGCGTGAGACCCCCGACCTGGCCGTGGCGCATCTCGCGCAGGATCGGCTCCGTGAGCGCCTGCGGTTCCTGTGCCCTGGTCAGCTTCCAGTTGCCCATGCTGCCCCTACAGTGCGAAGTAGAAGCCTTCCCACGGCAGCGTCCAGGCGTACCCGGGACCGCGGAAGAAGGCGCCGAGGAAGGTGATCGTCAGGCCGGCACCCCAGAAGATCGTGAAGAGCATGACCGCGACCTTGCGCTCCGAGGGCCGCGTCGGCCCACCGTCGCCCTTGGGCCCGCGGTCGATGAAGGGGATGAGGGCCGAGCCGAGAAAGATGACGGTGGGGGAGAGCACGCCAGCCACCGTGGGATGGAAGTAGGCCGGCGCGCCATCCGCCAGCGTGAGGCCGTTGACCTCCGGGTTCTGGTCGACGGTCTCGATGGTGCCGAGGTTGATCTGGC
>JBFYUV010000122.1:0-2942 GCA_041299865.1 Chloroflexota bacterium | reverse complement strand
ACCAGCAGCGCCGGCATCAGGCATGGCCACGCCCGATCCCCAGGCGCGCTGGGCGACCTGGCTCACATAGGCCGGCTCGGCGGCGTTGCGCGCCGCCCAGGCGAGGAAGACCGAGCAGGTCGCGAACTGCGTCGTGTAGCAGTACTCGGCCTGGTGCGCCAGGTCGCGCCGCCGCGGCGCCTTCTCCGCGTAGCAGCGGTTGCCCTCGTCGGGCGCATCAGCTCGCCGATCGCGGTCCTCGGCCAGCGCCACGAAGGGGCAGACGAGGGAGCCACTGCTCGGCGACGGTCCGGCATCGGTCACGGGCCGATGATACGGCCGGGCGACCCGGCTGGCCGCCGGATGCCCCGAACCGGAAAGCCCCCGGCCTCACCCGAGGGTGTTGCGCACCGCCCGGCCGGCGTCGAGCCCCCTGCCGATGAAGGGCTCCGATCAGGCGGCCGCTGGCTCCTCGGCGAGGTCCAGGTCGGCCTCAGGGTCGACCTCCGGCTCAGGCCCCGTGCGCACGACCATGCCGGCGCCGACCGTGTCCTGCGTCGTCTCGTCGATGAGGATGAAGCCCCCAGTGGCGCGACTCAGGCGGTACTCGTCGAGCAGCAGCGGCGTGCTGGTGCGGATGCGCACGCGTCCGATCTCGTTGAGGCCCAGCTCCGCGGCGGCCTGGTCACGCTGCAGGGTGTTGACGTCCATGCGGTAGCGCATGTCCTCGATGATGGCCTTGCCGCTGCGGGTGGTGTGCTTGATGGCGTAGCGGGCACCGGGGCGCAGGGGCGCATCGGCCATCCAGCAGACCATGGCCTCGAAGTCGTTGGTGACCTCGGGCTGGTTGTGCGGCCGGCAGATGACGTCACCCCGCGAGATGTCCAGGTCGTCCTCGAGCTGCATGATGACCGAGAGCGGCGGCGAGGCCACCTCCAGGTCCCCGTCGAAGGTGGAGATGGACTTGACGCGGGAGCGCTTGCCGGAGGGCAGCACGATGACGTCATCACCCTTGCGGAACGTGCCCGAGGCGATCTGGCCGGCGTAGCCGCGGAAGTCGTGATGCTCGGTCGACTGCGGGCGGACGACCCACTGCACCGGGAAGCGCACATCGATGAGGTTGACATCCGAGCCGATGTAGACGTGCTCCAGGTGGTAGAGCAGCGAGGGCCCCTGGTACCAGGGCATGGCCAGCGAGCGCTGCACGACGTTGTCGCCGTGGAGGGCGCTGATGGGGATGAACTGGATGTCGTGGACGTCCAGCTTGGCGGCCCAATCGGCGAACTTCTCGCAGATCTCCTCGTAGACCGCCTCGTCGTAGGCCACCAGGTCCATCTTGTTGACGGCCACCACGATGTGCGGGATACCCAGCAGGGCCGCGATGAAGGCGTGGCGGTAGGACTGCTCGAGGACGCCGAGGCGAGCGTCGATGAGCACGATGGCGAGGTCCGCCGTGGATGCTCCGGTGACCATGTTGCGCGTGTACTGCACGTGGCCCGGGGTGTCCGCGATGATGAACTTGCGCTTGGGCGTGGCGAAGTAGCGGTAGGCCACGTCGATGGTGATGCCCTGCTCGCGCTCGGCGCGCAGGCCGTCGGTCAGCAGGGCCAGGTCGACCTGGTGGTTGCCGCGGCGCAGGCTGGTTCGCTCGATGGCCGCCAGCTGGTCCTCGAAGATGCCCTTCGAGTCGTAGAGCAGCCGTCCGATGAGCGTCGACTTGCCGTCGTCGACCGAGCCGGCCGTGGAGAAGCGCAGCAGATCCATCTAGAAGTAGCCCTCTTTCTTGCGGTCCTCCATGGCCGTCTCGCTGAAGGAGTCGTCCGCGCGGGTGGCGCCGCGCTCGGTGATCCGGGCGGCGGCGACCTCGGCGATGACGGCCTCCACGTCAGCGGCATCGGAGCGCACGGCGCCGGTGCAGGTCATGTCGCCAACCGTGCGGTAGCGCACGACCATGCGTTCGATCGACTCGTCCGGGCCGTTGGCCAGGAAGGGGCCGGTGGCCAGCCACATGCCGTCGCGGCGGAAGACATCGCGCTCGTGGGCGTAGTAGATGGAGGGCACCTCGACACCCTCGCGGGCGATGTACTGCCAGACGTCCATCTCCGTCCAGTTGGAGATGGGGAAGATGCGCATGTGCTGGCCGCGATGGATACGGCCGTTGTAGAGCGCCCAGAGCTCCGGCCGCTGCGAGCGCGGCTCCCACTGGCCGAACTCGTCGCGCAGCGAGAAGACGCGCTCCTTGGCGCGGGCCTTCTCCTCGTCGCGGCGAGCGCCGCCGAAGACGGAATCGAAGCCGTGCTCCGTGATGGCGTCCAACAGCGTCGTGGTCTGGAGCCGGTTGCGCGACGGGTTGCCCGGCTCCTCGCGTACGCGGCCCTTGTCGATGGACTCCTGCACGGAGGCCACGATGAGGCGCTCGCCCAGCTCCGCCACGCGGCGGTCGCGGAACTCGAGCACCTCGGGGAAGTTGTGGCCCGTGTCGATGTGCATGATCGGGAAGGGGAACTTGGCCGGCCGGAAGGCCTTCTCGGCCAGGCGCAGCAGCACGATGGAGTCCTTGCCGCCGGAGAAGAGGAGCACGGGCCGCTCGAACTCGGCCGCCACCTCGCGCATGATGAAGATGGACTCCGCCTCCAAGGCGTCCAGGTGGCTGATGCGGCGACGCCTGGAGCGCTCCGTCAGCGGTCTCGTTTCGATCATCAGGGAGATCCGACCTCTGCTAGGGATCCGATGACTGCCTTCCATGTGGACGGCCGTCACCTCATTGCGACGATGAGCGGAGGCGCGCGGCGGCCCGGCCAGCCTCTGCTAGGCTTTCCCGACCGAAATGATAGACCTTATCGGGAAAGTCAGGTACGGCGGAGTATCCCCCGCAAGCCGCCCACGCCGCTGTCGCACGCTTGAGCCAACGAGGGCGCATGGACACTCGCGAACCACTGCCAGCCGACCGCGAACGACCACCG
>JBFYUV010000120.1:0-6488 GCA_041299865.1 Chloroflexota bacterium | reverse complement strand
GCCAGCAGGCCGCCGGCGACGAGCGCGATGCCCGCGACGGTCCGAACGACCCGGCCGACGCCGGACGCCATGAACTGGCCGAGCCGGCTGGCCGCGAACCAGTTGGGCTTCTGCTGGGTCTGGGTGGTCATGATGCTGCTCCCTTCGAGCCTGTGCCGGATGCCGATGATGGTGCCTCCGTCCTGCCTTGAATGACGAGGCACGACCCGAAAGGGATACATCGCTGCCGTGCTGGGGTAGCGACGATCACGGCGTGGCTCCCGCCGCGACGCCGACTCGCCGCGACGCCGACTCGCCACGGGACACGGATCCCGGGCGCAGCCCTGCCTCGCCAACAGGAGCCCGCGGCGCGGACCCACGTCGGTCGGGAGGGATGGTCCTCCGTGCCAAGGAGGAATCAACCATTGCTCTCCACCAGCCGCATCATCAGTCTCATCCGTGCCGTCGACCTTGAAGTCGGCTGCGGCCCCGAGGCGTCGACCACCGGGCCCACGGCGAACCGCGATCCCTCGGTCAAGAGGTGGTGCTGCACGTGCTCCGTATCACGGAGCAGCAACGCACCCTGGGGAGCGGTGGCTGCGGGTCACGAGTCGAGTAACTGGAACGTACCGGCTGGATCCGGGCTCCAGCGGCCCGAGGAGCGACGGCGAAGTCATCGATCAGGTTCGTGATCCAAGGAGGGTCCGGGGGCCGACCCGGCCCTCGCCCGGGCAGGCCTGGCGGTCCGGGCGCTCGACCCCTCCCCCCGTCCCGAGGACCAGTGCCCTCGGCGGCTGCCTCCGCCACGGCGACCGAGACGACCCCCGCCGCCGGCGACGCTGCGCGAAACTGCATACATCGGCTTCGACCAGCGCGCAGGAGGTGTCCGGTGTTCATTCCCCTGTCCGTCCTCGAGTTCCGCGACCGCGCCGCGACGTACTTCGGCGACAAGATCGGCGTCGTCGACGGGGACACGGCCCTGACCTATCGGGCATGGGCCGGGCGCACGCACCGGCTGGCCAACGCGCTGGTCGACCTCGGCGTGGAACCTGGCGACCGGGTCTCGTTCGTCACCTACAACACCCACCACCTGCTCGAGGGCTACTACGGGGTGCTCGAGGCCGGCGCCGTCCTCAATCCCATCAACATCCGCCTCACGCCGCACGAGATCGCCTACATCCTGGAACACGCCGGCTCCAGGCTGGTCTTCTATCACCATGATTTCACGCCCCTGGTCGAGGCCATCGCTCCGCAACTGTCCACGCGTCCGCGGTTCGTGGTCATGGAAGGGGAGCGTGGTGGCGTGGCCACGAACGACTACGAGGCCCTGCTCGCCGGTGGCTCCGGGGAGCCACGCCACCCGCAGGTGGACGAGAACGCCACCGCGGAGCTGTTCTACACGAGCGGCACGACCGGCCTGCCCAAGGGCGTCGCGCTCAGCCATCGGGCGCTGTACCTCCACGCGCTCCACGCCCAGGTCGCGCTCGGCTTCGGCGAGGACGACGTGGTCCTGCATGTCGTCCCCATGTTCCACGTCAACGGCTGGGGCGTGCCCCACTTCGTGACCCTCATCGGCGGACGGCACGTCATGCTCCGCCGCTTCGACCCTGTGGCGCTCATGCAGCACGTCGAGCAGCACCGGGTGACGCGCCTGCTGGGTGTCCCGGCCATCTTCAACGCCGTCCTGCACCACCACGAACGGCCGACCTTCGACCTCTCGAGCCTGCGCCAGCTGATCATCGGCGGGTCGCCCTCGTCACCGGCGCTCATCCGGTCGCTGGAAGAGGAGTTCGGCGTCCAGGCCATCGTCGGCTATGGCCTCACCGAGACGAGCCCGATCCTCACGCTCGCGCAGCCGAGAGCGGCGCTCTCCGAGAAGGAGCCGCCGGAGCGTCGTCTCGAGCGCCAGGCGCTGACCGGCTGGCCGATCCCGGGTGTCTCCATGCGGGTCGTGGCGTCCGGCGGCTCGGACGTCCGGCCGGACGGTGAGCAGATCGGTGAGATCGTCGTGCGTGGCAACACCGTCATGCAGGGCTACTACCGCGACCCCGATGGCACGTCAGCCGCGATCCATGATGGCTGGCTGCACACCGGTGACATGGCCACGCTTGATGAAGCCGGCTACGTCTCCATCAAGGACCGCTCGAAGGACGTCATCATCCGGGGCGGCGAGAACATCTCATCGGTCGACGTCGAGAATGCCCTGGCCGGTCATCCAGCCGTCCTGGAATGTGCCGTGGTCGCCGTGCCGGACGAACGCTTCGGCGAGGCGCCGGTCGCCATCGTGGTCCTCAAGCCCGGTGCCATCGCCACGGCTATCGAGCTCAAGGCCTACTGCAAGAAGCACCTGGCCCGCTTCAAGGTCCCGCGCGAGTTCCAGTTCCGGGACTCGCTACCCAAGGGCGGCACCGGCAAGGTGCTCAAGGCCGAGTTGCGCGAGCCGTTCTGGCAGGGCCTGGAGGAGCGCGTGCACTGACGACGGCGGCTGTCACTCAGGCCGCTGGGACGAGTCCTCCACCCAAGGCGGCGGCAGGCCAGGAGGGCTCGCCCTCGAGGTCCAGGTCTCCCGCTGACCCCGGCCGGCCGAGCAGGAAGCCCTGGCCGAGATCGCACCCGAGCTCGCGCAGCAGCGCGAGCTGCTCCTGGGACTCGATGCCCTCGGCCACGGTCCCCAGCTCGAGCTCCCGCCCGAGCTTGATGATGGTGGCCACCAGCCCGTGATCCACCTGGCCCGCCATGCGGGCGATGAAGGAGCGGTCGATCTTGAGCTCATCGACCGGCAGGTCACGCAGGTAGCCAAGGGATGAGTAGCCCGTGCCGAAGTCATCGATGGCGATCCTGATGCCGCGCGCCCGCAGCTCGGCGAGGATGGACCCGAGCGCCTGCGATCCGTCGGCGAACACCGATTCGGTGAGCTCCAGCACGAGCAGGTTCGGCGGGAAGGCGGTGCGCTCAAGGACGTCGGACACGAGGTCCACGAACGATGGCTGGAGCTGGCGCGGCGAGACGTTCACGTTGGCGCGGAGCGGCCGCTCCGGCAGGCGGCGGTTCCACTCCGCGACGCGCTGACACGTCTGCTCCAGGACCCACAGGCCGATGCGGCCGATCTCACCGCAGGCCTCGGCGACGGGGATGAACGTCGTCGGCATGAGCAGGCCGCGCGTCGGGTGGTGCCAGCGCAGGAGAGCTTCGACGCCCACGATGCGGTCGGCCGTGAGGTCGACGAGGGTCTGGTAGACGACCTCGAGCTGGCCCGCGTCCAAAGCAACACGCATGTCGGCCTCCAGCCGCACGCGGTCGACGGTCTGCTCGTACATCTCGGGCGCGAAGACCTGGTGACCACCTCGTGACTCGCGCTTCGCCTCGTACATGGCGATGTCGGCATTGCGCAACAACGCGACGTGATCGTCGTCTCGCGACTCGCTGCGGACGATGCCGATGGACGTCGCGACAGTGAGGTCGCGGCCGGCGATGGCGAACGACCCTGCGAGCGCCTGGTGGATGCGCTCCGCGACGCCGACCGCTTCGCTGGCGTCCGCAGTGTCCTCGATGAGCACACCGAACTCGTCGCCGCCGAGGCGCGCGGCCGTGTCCTCCGCTCGCAGGACGGTCCGCAGGCGTCGGGCGACTTCCACGAGGACCTCGTCGCCGGTCGTGTGGCCGAGCGTGTCATTGACGGCCTTGAAGCTGTCGAGGTCGAGGTACAGGACGGCCGGACGGGTGCGACGGCGGCGGGAGCGCCGGAGCGCCTGGTCGAGCCGGTCGTTGAAGAGGACGCGGTTCGCCAAGCCCGTGAGGGGATCATGCAGGGCTCGCATCTGCAGCTCGCCTTCGAATGCCAGGCGTTCCGTGACATCGCGGAAGGTGACCACGAGCCCGGCCACCAGCCCGTTCGCCAGCAGGTTCACGACGCCGACCTCCAGGTCGCGAGGCGGCGTGGACGATGAGCGACAGGCGATCGTGCCACTGCTGCCGGTCCGCTCACCCGCGGCCCGCAGCAGCTCGCGCAGGAGTGGTGCGTCCTCGGGCTGCACGATCGAGGTGATGGCACTCCCGACCGGGTCGTGCGGCTCGCCGGCCACGAGGGCCGGTGTCGATGGCGTGGCGTAGGTGATGGTGCCACCCCGGTCGACCACGACGACGGCATCCGAGGCGTTGCGCAGGATCTCCTGGAAGCGCTCCTCGCTGTGGAGGCGCTGTGCCAGCAGGCGGGTGTTCTGACGGGACGTCAGGTACTGGCGGACGCTCACGAGCCCGGTCACCGCGATGGCGCCCGCGACGAGCACCTGCTGGTCGACGACGCCGTCCCTCGAGGATGCCGCGAGGAGTCCGAAGATGAGCGCGGTCGCGAGATAGGGCAGGGCCGGGATGGGTCGCAGGTGGGCCGTGCCGGAGGGCACGCTGGCAGCCCGCGAGGTGCGGACCTGGACGAGGCCCGCGAAGCCCAGCGCCAGCCAGCCGGTCGTGTAGGCCACGTCGAGCCATCCGCCGCTCGGGTATGAACCCTCGAGTGCCAGGCGGGCGTACGTGAGGTCGGCGATCATGTTGCAGGCCAGGCCGACTCCCAGGAGGACGAGGACCATCGAGGGGACGCTCCGGACCCGCCCGAGCATCGCCGTCGTGAGCGCGAACATCACGAGCAGGTCGCCGGCCGGGTAGGCCACCGCGACGAGCCCTGCGATGGCATCGCTCCCGATAGCCGCCGCCACCGGACCGACCACCAGCCACCACACGCTCGCCAGCGACGCCGTGCAGACGATAGCCAGGTCGAGCAGTCGGGTCCGGTCGGACCCCGGAGCCTCGCGCGGCAGCGACAGGAGCCCCAGGACCATGAGCGGGTAGAAGGCGAGGTAGCCGAGGTCGGCGATCGATGGGGTCGGCACCACCCGGCCCTGGACGACCTCGATGAGGAACCAGGCCAGGTCGGCGAGCGCATAGGCTACGAAGGCGGCGGCGAAGAGGCGCCAGGCCCGGGCCACGCGAGGCTGGCGGGCGCTGTGCGCGGCACGCAGCGCGATCGTCACGACGAGCGCGCCGAGCGGCAGGTAGATGGCGTCGGCGATGGCGACCTGGAGGTCCTCGCCGCCCCAGCGCAGGATGAGCCAGGTGGCGTAGACGACGCCGTAGGCGATCAGTCCAAGCGCCAGCAGATCGTCGACACCCCGCACGCGCGGGATGCTGCGACGGCCGTCTCCGTGTGCCCACGTCTTCAGCTGCACCGCTCTCCCCTGGTCAGGCCCGCGCCATCCGCCGGTGACGCTCGTCGCCGTGCTTGTGAGTGGTACAGGTAGGAGCAGAGTGATGGGCATCCCCCGGGTGCCATACGGCCGTAGCCGAGAGGTACCGGCCCTGTGCGCCGTCTTGACCTCGCGCGCTTGGCCGCGGTCGTGGTCTGTGAGACCCTGTGGGCGCGATGGCCAACCAGCTCCTGGATCCGATCCCGACCGTCTTGGTCTTCGTCCTCTTCGGCATCTTCACCCTCGCCTGCTACGAGGTCGGCTTCCGCGTGGGCCGCTGGTGGCAGGACCGTCTGCCGGGCGAGCAGGAAGGCCCCACGGAGATGATCGTCGGCTCGATCCTCGCGCTCATGGCCTTCCTCCTCGCGGTCACCATGGGCATGGCCTCCGATCGCTTCGACGCGCGGCGCGGCGTGGTGCTCGCCGAGGCCAACGCCATCGGCACCGCGTACCTGCAGGCCGACTACCTCCCCGAGGCAGATGCCGGCGCGATGAAGGAGCTGCTGCGGGAGTACCTCGACCTGCGCATCGTCGACGACCCGTCAGTTGTCCAGGCCAACATCGGGCGCTCGGTGGCGCTGCACGCTGACATGTGGGCCATCAACGCCGAGGTGGCCCGCTCCGGCCACAGCCCCGACCTCGTCTCAGCGTTCGGCGACTCGCTCTCGGAGGTGGTCGCCCTCAACGAGGCGCGGATCGTCTCGGGCCTCTATGCCCGTGTGCCTGAGACGGTGGTCATCATCCTGCTGGTCGGGTCGGCCCTCTCGCTGGGCATGGTCGGCTACAACGCGGGCCTCAAGCGACGCCGCAGCGTCCTGAGTGCCGTGGTCATGGTCGTGGTCCTCGGGGTCGTCCTGACCCTCGTCATCGACCTGGACCGACCGCAGGAGGGCCTCATCAACGTCAGCCAGCAGGCGCTGCTCGACGTCCAGGGCTGGGTCGGCCTGCCCTCCTCCTGACCTGACGTCGGCCGTCCGGCGCCCGAAGGGGTGGGGTCGCTCCTACGCGAGTGCTGGGGCCGGGACGCGCGTGCCCTCCTCGGGCAGGCTGGCCATCGGCAGGTGCGGCAGGGACCCAGTGATGCCGGCCAGCAGGGTGGCCATGGTGGCGGCGGGCTCCAGGGAGCGAGCTCCCTCGGGGGTCACACCGTCCGTCGTCATCGTGCCGTCCGTGGTGGCCTCCACGATGCTGAAGGTCGCCCGGTCCAGGACGACCCGCAGGCCGGGAGCGCTGTAGACCAGGCGGCCCTCGTCGGCGCCGTGGCCGACCATG
>JBFYUV010000119.1:0-3219 GCA_041299865.1 Chloroflexota bacterium | reverse complement strand
GAAGGTGTTGGCCCAGGCGCTGGTGCCGCGCAACGCATTGTCCTGCAGGACGGGCTCCCGATCGAGCATCGTGAGCGCCTCACCGTAGGGCTTGAGGCGATCGTAGGCGGTGGCCCAGATGCAGCGCTTGCCCGGCACCTCGCACTCGCCGTCGAGCGAGCCGCCGCAGGGCCCGTTGCGCTGGTTCTTGGCGCAGGCTCCCTCGGGGCACTGGTAGGCGATATCCGGCAGCGAGCAGTCGCCGCAGTCCTTGCAGCCGTACATCGGGATCTTGGCCATCTGCTCGAGGACGTGGGCAGGCTTGGCGAGGTGCATCGACTCAAGGCGGCCATAGACCGAGCGGGCGGCCGAGAAGCCCTGCGAGTCGGGGTCGAAGACGTGGTCGTGCACGAGGCGGTTGAAGCGGTAGAAGAGCGGCGCACCAGGACCCTTGATCGTCCGGGCTGGTCGGTCGGACGCCAGCTGCGGCACGTCACCGGGTTCGAAAAGCCGGTGAGCGCCGGGCTCCGGGTAGGAGACCTCGGCCAGCATGCCGCGCCAGTCGTCTGGGCCATAGCCGTCGGCCATGGTCAGCAGCCGGTCCATCTCCGCGGCGTCGCGTTGGCCGGCCACGTAGATGCCCGCGTAGCCCAGACCCCGGGCCACGGCGACCTGCATGGCCGCCAGCTCCAGGAAGCGCCCGCGGCCCTTGTCCGGTGACTCCGCGGCCGCTTCCACCATGGCCAGCAGATCAGCGCTGAGGCGGATGCCGGGGATCTCATCCCGAGAGAAGACGCGGGCCACCCCCCTGCCCAGGATGTAGACAGGGGCGATGAGGGGGATGCCGAGGCGCTGGGCATCCCTCCAGCGGATGAGCTCGTGCAACGAGCGCGCGTCCCAGCCCACCTGGCAGATGGCGAAGGAGGCGCCGGCGCGCACCTTGAGAGCCAGCTTCAGGAGCTGCGGGACGAGGTCCGACTCGAGCGCCTTGAAGGGGTTGACGGCCGCCCCGGTCGTGAAGTGCAGGCCATGCGCGGAGGCGTCGCGAAGCAGCGAGAGGAGCCCCACAGAATCGATGTCGAAGACTGGCCGCGAGCGGCCGTGGTAGCCGTCCTTCGGGAAGTCGCCGGAGAGGGCCAGCACGTTGGTGAGCCCTTCGCTGGCGAGGCCGTAGGCCAGCGACTCGAGCGATGCACGGTTGCGCTCGCGGCAGGCGACGTGGACGAGGACCTCCCCACCCATGTCGTGGATGGCGTGGCCGAGCGTCAGCGGTCCCAGGCGGACGTGTCCGCCGGCGTTGTCCGTGATCGTGATGGCCGTGACGCGTCGATCGGCCGCCAGGTCGCGGGCCTCGGATCGCAGCCGATCGCCGGCCTGGTCCTGGATGGTGCCGGCCCAGGGCACGAGCTCGGCGAGCACGAGGCGGCCATCAGCCCGGACGAGTGCGTCGCTGAATGTGGTCATGGAGCCGATGGTACGCAGGTGGCCGAGCAGCCGGACGGTCCGAGCGGCAGGGTTGTTGGGTGACCATGGTCGGGTTGACAGACCATGCTCGTTCGTGCTCGAATAGCAGTACTTCATGATCGATTCTGAGCGACCCCCGGGCAACACCGTGGCCTTCGCGCCTGAGCGGCAGGAGCGCGTGCGCCAGATCGTGCGGTCGCGCCACGCCGTCCGCGTGGAGGAGCTGCGTTCCGAGTTGGGCGTCTCCACGGCCACCATCCGCCGCGACCTGGACGAGCTCGAAGAGCGGGGTGCGCTCCGTCGCGTCCACGGCGGCGCCGTGGCCGTGGACGTACGACCCATCGAGGCGCGCTTTGAGGCCAAGGCCGCCAAGCATGCCGAGGAGAAGCAGCGCATCGCCGCTCGCGCGGCAGAGCTCGTCGAGCCGGACGCGCGCATCTACCTGGATGCCGGCAGCACCTGCCTGGAGCTGGCGCGCCTGCTCGTCGAGCGGACGGACATCACGATCGTCACCAACAGCCTGCCGGCCATCGTGGAGCTGGCCGGCCGCGGGCCTCGCCTCATCGTCGTGGGCGGCGAGCTCCGGCCCCTCAGCCAGGCGCTCGTGGGACCGCTCTCCGCGCGGCTCATCGACGAGCTCTTCGTCGACCGTGCCTTCATGGGCACCTTCAGCCTCTCCCTGGACGCCGGGCTGACCACGACCGACCCGGGCGAAGCCTTCACCAAGGAGCGCGTCCTCTCCCGAGCCAGGGAGGTCGTGCTGCTGGCCGACAGCAGCAAGCTCGGCTCCCGTTCATTCGCCCACGCCGGCCGTCTCGACCAGATCGACGTCGTCATCACCGACGCCGACCTCGACGAGGCGGCCGCCTCTGTCTTCGCCAGTGCTGGCGTCCGCGTCATGGTCGCCTGAGGAGGATCGATGTCCGAAACCACCACCCTCTACCGCTCGGACCACCGGCCGGTCTTCGAGCCGTTCACCATCCAGCCGCCGGCGGTGAAGGGTTTCACCTACGAGGGCGACCTCGCGACCGAGCTGCGCGACGGGCGCGTCACGGCGGCAGCGGCCGTGGACCTGCTCGATGACATGCTGGCCATCCGCGAGCTGGAGGAGATGATCGTCCGGCTGCGCTCGGGCGGCTACGAGCCGCTCAGCGGGTACGCCTACCGCGGGCCCACGCACGTGTCGATCGGCCAGGAAGGCACGGCCGTGGGCGCCTCGTCGGTGCTGTGGCCCACGGACCGCATCACGAGCTCGCACCGCGGCCACGGTGACGCCATCGCCAAGGGCTTCTCAGCCATCCGCCAGATGAGTGACGAGCAGCTCATGACCCGCGTGCCGGGCAGCACGGCCACGGACCGGGCCGGGCTCATCGCGGCTGCGCTGGAGGAGCACGTCTACCGCACCATCGCTGAGCTCTTCGGCAAGGACGAGGGCTACTGCCGCGGACGCGGCGGTGGCATGCACATCGCCGACTTCTCGAGTGGCCAGCTGGGCGCCAACGCCATCGTCGGCGGCAGCGTGCCCATCGCCACCGGCGCCGCCATGGCGCTGCGCTACCTGGGCACGGGTGAGGTCGTCTGCTGCTTCGCCGGTGACGGTGCCTATGCCAACGGCGTGGTGCTGGAGTCGCTCAACTTCGCCTCGCAGTACCAGTGGTCGAACTTCCTGGCCGGCGAGCGCCACGGCGGGCTGCCCATCATCTACCTCATCCAGAACAACCACTACGGCATGACCCATCGCACGGACGACGAGGTCATGGGCGTCAAGGCGCTGGC
>JBFYUV010000118.1:0-5175 GCA_041299865.1 Chloroflexota bacterium | reverse complement strand
GCCAGCGGCGCGCAGGGAGGCAGCGGCGCGCAGGGAGGCGGCGGCGCGCAGCACGAGGTTGTCGTGCACGGGCAGCCCGGGGTCGCCCTCCACGACCAGCTCGTCCGCCCCCCTGGAGTCGGCCGCCGCTCGGACCTCGAGGTGATCGTGCAGGGTCAGGCGCAGGAAGACTGAACGCAGGCGGTGGTAGCCATCCTCGCGCCGACCCAGGATGGCCAGACCGAGGTTCACCTTGGCGGGGGCCTCGGCCCAGGCGGCCAGCAGGGAACGCCTGGTCGGCGTGCGAGGGCTCACGGCAACGGGCCCAGGGCTACCCTCAGAGCCAGCCACTCGTCCACGGAGAGGGTCTGCGGTCGTCGTTCGGGCGCGATGGCACAGCTCGCCAGGGCGGCCTCAAGGCGGTCCCGATCGAGACCGGGGAGCTGACGGACCAGCACGTTGTGGATCATCTTGCGGCGCTCACGGAAGGCCGCCTGCACCAGTCGCCAGAGGCCGTCCTCAGCGGCCGCGTCCAGCCGCCGTGGCCGCGTAACCCCGGCCAGGATGGCCGAATCGACCGCCGGCGCCGGCTCGAATGAGGCGGCGGGCACGGTCAGGACGACGTGCACGTCAGCGTGGTACTGCACGAAGACCGAGAGGTAGCTCATGGCACCCGGCGGCGCGGCGATGCGCTCGGCCACCTCACGCTGGACCATGAGGACGAAGCGCGTGGGCCGCGGCGCGGCCTCCAGGACGTGGTGCAGGATGGGGCTGGTGATGTGGTACGGGACATTGGCCACCAGGGCCCATGGGCCGCTGGCCACCGATGCGACCTCGAGATCGAGGAAATCGGCCGACAGCAGGGTCAGCCGCGACTCGCCGGCGAAGCGCTCGCGCAGGTGCTCGACGAGCCGAGCGTCGAGCTCCACCGCGGTGACCGTGGCACCGGCATCCAGGAGCCGGGCGGTCAGGATGCCCAGGCCGGGTCCGACCTCCACGATGTGCTCTCCCGGCTCCACCCCCGCGGCGTCCGCGATGCGTTCGAGCACGTCGCCGTCGGCGAGGTGGTTCTGCGAGAGCGACCGGCGAGCGGCCAGCCCATGGCGCCGCAGGTAGCGCTCCACGGCCTCCGGGCTCAGGCGCTGCGCGTCGAGCTCGTGCCCGTCGGGCGCCATGTCGCTCAGACCGCCAACTTCAGCGAGGGCCTCGCGTCCAGCGAGCGGTCGGCGCGGGTGCCTGCCGCGAGGCGGTGCCAGCCCGCCGCGCCGATCATGGCCCCGTTGTCGGTGCAGAGCCCGGGCCGGGGGACCACCAGTGGCACGCCCAGGCCACGGGCACCCTCGGTGATGCGCTCCCGGAGGACGCCGTTGGCAGCCACGCCGCCCCCGAGGATGATGCTGCGCGCACCCAGCTCCCGGGCCGCCCGCAGGGTCTTGGTGGCGAGGACGTCGACCACGGACTCCTGGAAGGCCCAGGCCAGCTCGGCGACGTCTGCCTGCGGAAGCAACGAACCGTCGAGGTCGCGGTCCTCCGGCGAGCGGCCAAGGGCCTCACCGACGGCGCGGCGAGCGGCGGTCTTGAGGCCGCTGAACGAGAAGTCATACGAGTCGCCCAGCCAGGCGCGCGGGAAACGCCGGTCCTGGGCCGTGGCCGCAGCGGCGGCGGCCATGATGGCCGGTCCGCCCGGGTAGGGCAGGCCGAGCAGCCGGCCGACCTTGTCGAAGGCCTCGCCAGCAGCATCGTCCACGGTCTGCCCCAGAAGCCGATAACGCAGGTGGTCGGTCATCTCGACCAGGAAGGTGTGGCCACCGCTGACCACGAGGGCGACCAGCGGGAAGCGAGGCTCGGGCCGCTGCGCCTCGCCGGGGTCGCGGAGCCAGGCGGCGTAGATGTGGCCCTCCAGGTGGTTGACCGGCACCAACGGCAGGCCCTGGCTCCAGGCCAGCGTCTTGGCCATCGTGATGCCCACCAGCAACGAGCCAGCCAGGCCCGGCCCCTCCGTGACCGCTATCGCGTCCACCTCCGACCAGTCGGCCAGGCCTGCCCGCTGGCGCGCCTCCTCGAGGACCGGGATCATCCAGCGCAGGTGGGCACGGGCAGCCACCTCGGGCACGATGCCGCCGGTCGCCGAGTGGAGCGCCACCTGGCTGGCCACGACGTCTGCGACGATGCGCTGGCCGCGCTCGACGACCGCCACGGCGGTCTCGTCACAGGAGGACTCCACGGCCAGGAGAAGGCCGCGCGACCGGTTCACGTCCCGGCCTCCTCGAAGCCCTCGTCGGACACCCAGCCCGGGTCCTCGGCGAGGACGTCGGTGGCGTAGCGCTCGGCCAGGCGGCGCCGGAGGTCCTGCATGTCAGGCAGGTCCAGCGGCTCGGTCGTCATGATCAGCGCGTCCTCGCCGTTGTCGGAGTAGTAGCGCGGGCGTACTCCCACGGGCCGGAAGCCGAAGCCCTGGTAGAGGCGGCGGGCGGCGGTATTGCTGAGTCGAACTTCCAGCGTCGCGACCGTGGCCCCCAGCGCGACAGCCAGCTCGACGAGGTCGCAGAGCAGCCGGCCGCCGAGCCCGCGCCGTCGGTAGGCTGGTAGCACCGCGAAGGTGGTGATGTGGGCCTCGTCGACCATGAGCCAGAGGCCGGCATAGGCGACGACCCGATCAGCGGCGCGGACCACCAGGTAGTGCGCCATGCGGTTCGATTCGAGCTCACCACGGAA
Organism: Chloroflexota bacterium; assembly: GCA_041299865.1. Classification (GTDB taxonomy): domain Bacteria; phylum Chloroflexota; class Limnocylindria; order Limnocylindrales; family CSP1-4; genus JAFMJV01. The sequence continues at coordinate 2,481 of JBFYUV010000118.1, read as the reverse complement.
CGCATACGGAGGCCAGGGCGTGGGGAAGGAGGCCGATTCGATGGCGTGCACGGCCGGGATGTCCTCCGGCTGCATGCGCTCCACGCGGAGCCTCACCGGAGGTCGGGCGACCATCCCATCTCCTCGGCGCCGCGCCGCACGCCGCGGGGCAGCACCACGTAGGCCGGCACCAGGGTGGCGGGATCATCCGTCTCGCCAATCGCCAGGCGCTGCGCGGTCAGGGCCAGCAGGGCCGCCGGCAGGCCGGCCACGGCCGCTTCGCCCAGCCGCGCGGCGACCTCGCCAAGCGGCGCGTCGTCCAGGTCCACGGTCAGCGCAGGACGCCCGGCGAGCGCCGCCACCAGGCCGCCCGGCGGCACGAGGGCCGGGTCCTCGCCCGCCCGCACCAGGTAGTGGTCGTGGGCCCCGGCGGCCAGCACGATGGCGACCTCAGGCGGTGCCCCAGCCGCGACCCGGGCGGCGCGCCGAAGGGAATCGCTGGAGCGCACCCCCACCAGGGGCAGGCGCGCCGAGTAGGCCAGGGTCTTGGCCGTGGCCAGGCCCACGCGCAGGCCGGTGAAGGAGCCGGGGCCGGTTCCCACCGCCAGTGCGGTCACGTCGGCCAGGGCTGCGCCGGCGGCCTCGAGCACCTCATCGACCTGCTCGAGCAGGAACGATCCGTGTCGGTGCCGCACGACCCGCATGCTGGTGGCCCGTGGCTCATGACGACCGATGGCCACGACGCTCGTGCGGGTGGCCGTATCGATGGCCAGCCAGAGGCCGTCGGGGACGGCTGCTGGGGGCGCAGCTTCTCGGCTCACGCTCCTGCCGCCTGCCAGTCGCGAGCGGCCGCGATGTAGCGCACCGCGATCTCGTCGCGGCCGCTCAGCTCGATGGAGCGCTGCTCGTCAGCGAGCGGCTCGATGGTCACGGTGAGACGCGCCGGATCGAGCGCGTCATCGAGCCGGTCGGCCCATTCGGACAGCGTCACCCCCTCGTCCTGTCGCTCGTCGAGCAGTCCCCCTGCCAACGCCTCCGCCGTGCCCGCCAGCCGGTAGAGATCCTGGTGGAACAGCGTCAGCCGCCCCTGGTACTCGGCCATGAGGGTGAAGCTCGGGCTGTTGACGACGTCGCGAATGCCCAGTCCGGTCGCGAAGCCCTTGGCGAACTGCGTCTTGCCGGCGCCCAGCGGGCCGACCAGGGCCATGCGATCGCCGGGGCGGGCGACTGCCGCCAGCGCCGCCGCCAGCGCCCGGGTTTGCTCCGCCGATCCGGTCAGCGCGCGCCACGACACGAGGGGGGCAGGAAGCACACCGGACACCGTCAACCGACCTGGTCGAGCCGTTCCAGCGCGGACAGCGGCACGCAACGACGCTGCGTGCTGCCATCGGCGGCCGTGACCTCGATGAAGCCTCCGGGCGCGTAGACGCCGCCGGGCCAGCGGCGCGGGCCGGCCAGGCCCACGAGGCGACCCTCCATGTCACGTCCCTCGCCGCTGCGCACGCGCACCGTGCCGTCCGGTCGCGACGCCGCCGCCTGGAGGGGCCGCGGATCGCCGCCGATGATGAGCGTGCGCGATCCCGGGAGGATGCCCGCCGGCCGGCCGGCTGCGGCCACGAGCACGTCCCAGAGGTGGGACGGGATGGGCAGTCGGCCGTATCCAGTCATGGCCAGCAGCCCGAAGGGAGCCGCGGCGTGCAGGGCAGCCTGCTGGCGCGCCTCGGACGATCCCAGCTGCCGCAGGTGGCGGCTGGCCACGCCGCCCGTGATGACAGCCGTCACGCCGATGGCTCGAGCACGGGACATGGCCTCGAGATCCAGGCGTACGCCAGCCACCAGGATGGCCCCCGCTGCGCTCACGTCGATGCGCGAGGCGGGCAGCTCTGCGTCGGGGGCGTCCGCGGCGATGACGATGCGTCCGACGGCGGGGCGGCCCCACCCGACCTGGGCGTCCACGGCCAGGCCATCGGCGCGGATGTCGATGCGCCCCGGCAGGACGGTCTCGACGACGCCCGACGCGGGCGCATGGATGATGGTCTCGCCGCTGCCAGCTGCAAGTCGGGTGAGTCCGTCACGGCCGTGCTCGCAGACTCGGGTGCGGTAGGTGGCCTGGGGGGACTTCCTGCCCAGGCGGCTCGACTGCGATACCGGCACGTGGTCCAGGAAGTCCCCGGGGCGCAGGCCGACGATGGCCGCCGTGGTCGGGATCTCGATAGCTTCCTGCTCCCGGAAGTGCTCGATGATGGGCTGGCCCGATTCCACGCGCTGGCCGGGAACCACGAGCGGCCGATCCGCCAGGCGCAGCGGGAAGCGCAGCAGGCGGCCGGTCTGGATGCTCGCGGCCGGGACCGCGAAGCGCAGGGGATCGTGGACAGAGGGGTTGGTGGGGATCATCGGTCACTGCCCACCCAGGCGGGCTCCTCCCAGGCCTCGAGCAGGGCGCGACGCGGCTCGGCGCCGCTGGGCAGCTCTAACGGGATGGGCCGCATGTCCAGCAGCAGG
>JBFYUV010000117.1:0-6339 GCA_041299865.1 Chloroflexota bacterium | reverse complement strand
GGCCCGACCAGGAGGGCCTTCATGTCGAACTGCGACATGGCGTAGAGCAGCGAGTGCATCGTGCGCATGCGCATGTCGCCCACGAGGAGGAGCGTCAGGCCGTCAAGCGTGCCCTTCTCCTTCCAGATGGTGTAGAGGTCGGTGAGCACCTGGGTGGGATGCTCGCCCCAGCCGTCACCGCAGTTGATGACGGGCACGGACGACCACTGAGCGGCTTCTGCCGGCGCACCCTGCTGGTAGTGCCGGATGGCGATGACGTCGCCGTAGTACTCCAGCATGTGGAAGGTGTCCTTGAGGGACTCCATGTAGAAGTCGCCCGCGCGGGTCATCTTGGCGTCGGAGAAGCCCAGCACGTGGCCGCCCAGGCGATGCATGGCCGCTTCCGTGGAGAGGCGGGTGCGCGTGCTGGGCTGGTAGAAGGCAGTCAGCAGCGTCTTGTTGGCCAGCAGGTCCGTGTTGCGCCGGTCCCGTGCGATGGGCAACAGGTCGTCGGCGACCTGGAAGATGCGGAAGTACTCGTCGCGCGTCATGTCCCGCAGCGACAGGATGTCGCGGCCCTTGAAGCTTCTCACGGGGTCTCTTCTCCTCCTCCTGATCGGGGGCCTGGTGCGCCAGCGGCGGCGCTGCCGGCGCCCGACGAGCGTCGGACGCCGCTGAAGATCACAGCCACGGTCTCGTCCGGTCCGACAAGGCCGTCGCGAGTGAGCGTCATGAGGCCGGCCAGGCCGGCGGTGCCGGTGTGATCGGCGTCGATGCCGAGGTCCGGGCGGGCGAGGCGGTTGGCGGCCTCGATGTCCGCCTCGTCCACGACCACGCTGCGACCGCCAGTCAGCAGCATGGCTCGCACGACGGCCAGCCAGTCGTAGGTTTCGTCGTCAAGGATGCCATGAGCGAGGCTGTGCGGCTCGGTCTCCCAGGGCCACATGTAGGCAGAGCGGTGGGCCGCGATCTCGCGCAGCCCGGTCTCCACGACATCGGGGGCGACGGCCTCGCCGGCTGCCACGCCGAGCCGATCAAGCACGAGGGCATGGGCCCGAGCCAGTGGGAAGCCGCCCTGGGTCTGGACCGTATCGAAGCGTGGCCAGCGGTCGATGAGCCCGACCGACCGGGCGTCCTCGAAGGCCAGCGCCTGGGCCGAGGCGAAGGCCCCGCCACCCACGTGGACGACGAGGCGATCGAGGGCGGAGGCGTGGTCCGGCAGCTGGTCGATGAGCTCCCAGCCGAGCGTGGCGCCGCCCTCGATGGTGTGGCCGTTCAGGTTGCCCTGGACGGTGAAGGGCACGGCACCGGCAGCGATGGCTGCCAGCAGGCGGTGGTATGTGGGGTCGCCGGCCTGTCCGGGCTGGCGCTCGCAGACCTCGAGCTCCGCCTCCAGGCTGCGGAGGCGCTCCAGGACCGGCGCTTCCGCGCTGGGCGGCACGAAGACGAGCAGCCGTCGCCCGGCAGCGCGCGCCACGACGGCTGCGGCCAGGGCTGCGTTGCCGCAGCTGGCGATGGCCAGTGGGGCGGCCGGGTCCGCCATGCCCAGGTCCTCCGCCACCCGCAGGCCGAGCATGACACCCATGAGGTGGCGCGCCTTGTGGGACCCCGAGACGTTGCCCGTCTCGTCCTTGACCCAGACGCCTCCCGCCGGGCTGAAGCCCAGCTGCCGGTCCAGGCTGGCGGAGCGGACGATGGGCGTGGCCCGGAAGCCGTGGCCGTCGACCCTGGCGATGGCATCGTCAAGCTCGCGCACGAGCGCCACGAAGCGCTCATCGCTCCAGCCGGCTGCACGCGCCATGTGCCAGGCGTGGAGCCGCGTCCGGTAGCGCACGAAGGGGTTGGGGTCCGGGTCCGGGTGACGGTCGACGGCAGCCGGATCCAGCACGCGACGCAGGACGTGGTCGGTGTCGTCAGCGGGGTGTGCCGCTGGGCAGCGCGCCGCGAATGACTGGTCGGCGGTCACCTCGGCCCCGCAGCCCATGCAGACGAGCCGGCTGGCCGGTGTCGGCGTCGCCGGGCTGTGGCTGGCGGCTCCCGAGTTCGCCTTGGCGGCTGTCGATCCCGCCCCGGCCAGGGTCATGCGGCGACCTCGGCGTTGAAGGCCTCGATCATGGCGTCCCAGCGGTGCACGATCTGGCGCGTCTCGGCCCAGAAGTCCAGGCTGCGGCGGGCTTCGAACTCGTCGAGCGGGACGCCCTGCTGCTCCACCCAGGTGTAGTAGCCCAGATTGAAGATGCGGTCACGGTCCTCGCGGCTGCACTGCAGCATGTCCGACGTGTCGATGGCATCCAGGTAGGTGGCCCGGACCTCGGCGGCCGCGATGGCGTCGAAGCCGCCCGGGAAGTCGCGCGCCGCAAGGCGGCCGACTTCCGAGGCGTACATCTCGGCACCGTCGGTGGCCACCGTGGCCAGCACGTCGCGCGGGCCGAGCTGCTGCTGGCGGGCTACCTTGATGGCCGCCAGGACGTTGCAGATGGCCGAGAAACCGAACGAGTGAAGGGCCGTGATGGTGTCCTCAGACACGCCCATGCGGCTGCGCAGATGCTCGCGGCCGGCGTCCGTGTTGAAGAGCACGAAGAGGCTGTCCGTGGCGCGGTCGCTGACGTCGACCACGATGTCCGTGGCCATGACGTTGTGGATGAGCGGCACGTGCTTGTCGCCGATGCCCTGGATGTTGTGCTCGCCGAAGCCGTTGCGCAGCAAGGTTGGACACTCCAGCGCCTCCACGGCCACCGTCAGGGACCCGTGGCGCTCCTTGAGGTAGTCACCGGCGCCGATGGCACCAGCGGAGCCGGTCGCGGACGTGAAGGCCGCCAGGCGCAGGCCGGGATCCTGCTCGTAGAGCGACTCGAAGACGTGCTCGATGGCCCGGCCGGTCATGTAGTAGTGACCGATGTGGTTCCCGAACTCCGAGAACTGGTTGAAGATGACCGTGTCCGGGTCGCGGTCAAGCTCAGCGCACTTGTCGTAGATCTCCTTGACGTTGGACTCCGTGCCGGGCGTGCGGATGATGTCCGCGGGGTCCGAGACCCAGTCCATGAGCCAGTCGAAGCGCTCCTGGCTCATGCCCTCGGGCAGGACGGCCACGCCGTGGCTCAGCATGATGCGGCTGATGGCCACGCCGCCACGGCAGTAGTTGCCCGTGGAAGGCCACACGGCGCGCTGGCTGGTGGGGTCGAACTGCCCAGTCACGATGCGCGGCGCCAGGCATCCGTAGGCGGCGATGACCTTGTGCGAGTGGATCATGGGGAAGCGGTCGCCCAGGAGCACGACGATGGGTGAATCGACGCCGGTCAGCTCCGGCGGCAGCACCACGTGCTCCGGCAAGCCCAGCGGGTCCGGGGAGCCCCAGCCGTTGTACCAGTGGGCGCGGAAGAGGTTGCGCGGATGGGGCGCGTCCGGCTCGACCTCGCGCACCTCGGCCGCGATGCCAGCGGGGATCGTCGAGGGGTCGGCCAGCTGGGCGAAGGTGGGCATGACGATGCCGGCCTCGCGGAAGCGCTCCACGGTTCGCCGATAGACATCCGCATCCACCACCTCGCGCTCGAGTCCCAGCCGTCGCATCACATCCTCCGAAGCTCCATTGGCCGTCCAGCACCCATCGCGATGGCCCGGCGGGTCAAGCCGGGCCTGGACGGGTCCGCAGGGTCCGTGCCGAGCGGTTCGAGCGGCACGATCCTGTCGGATCAGCGATTCCTACGCTGTGACTTGAGGATAGAGTCTTGCTAGGGCCAGATGGCCCCGCATCACGCACGAATAGGCAGGACAGGTGGACTTCGACCTCAACGGCGTCACGCGCTCCGTGACCATCGAGTCAGGCACGTCCCTGCTCGAGCTGCTGCGCGACCAGCTCGGTCTCCGCTCCATGAAGGACGGCTGCGCCCCGGAAGGGTCGTGCGGTGCCTGCACCGTCATCGTCGATGGCCGGGCCGTGGTCTCCTGCGCCCAGCCTGCCGAACGCGTGGTCGGTCGGCAGGTGGAGACGCTGGAAGGGCTGGACGGGGACGTCCGTGACCTGTGGGCGGACGCCTTCACGGCCACCGGGGCCTCACAGTGCGGCTACTGCACGCCAGGCATCGTCATGAAGGCCGAAGCCCTGCTGCGCAAGAAAGCGGAGCCGGACCGCGACGCCATCACGAAGGCGCTGGCCGGGAACCTCTGTCGCTGCACCGGGTACCTCTCCATCGTGGATGCCATCGAGCAGGTCGCGTCAGCCCGCCAGGGTGGTCCACGGCCGGTCCTCGAGGCCGGCGATCGCATCGGCGCCCGCGCCCCCCGCTACCGCGGGCGCGAGCAGGTGCTCGGGCTCCAGGAGTACGTGGCCGACCACGTGGTGCCCGGCATGCTCCACGGCGCGCTGCGCTTCGCCGACCACCCCCGTGCCGTCGTGAAGCGCATCGACATCAGCAGGGCCCTGGCGGCGCCGGGCGTCGAGGTGGTCGTGACGGCGGCTGACGTGCCCGGCAAGCGCAACCAGGGGCTGCTCCACGACGACTGGAACCAGCTCGTCGCGGAGGGCGAGACTGTTCGCTACGTGGGCGACGTCCTGGCCGCGGTGGCCGCCGGGACCCGGCGCCAGGCGCGGGCGGCGGCTGCCCTCATCGAGGTCGAGTACGAGATCCTGGAGCCGCTGACCGACCCCTTCGCGGCCATGGCCGAGGGTGCACCCGCCATCCACGAGAGCGGCAACGTCATCTCCGTGTCACGGCTGAAGCGCGGCGATGCGGAGTCCGCCATCGCGGGCGCCGCCCACGTGGCGTCCGACACGTTCACGACAGCCTCCATCGAGCACGCCTACCTCGAGCCGGAGTCGAGCCTGGCCGTGCCGCAGGAGGGTGCCCCCTCCCGAGCATCGGAGCCGGCGCCCGAGCCCGGACCGAGCCACGCCCCGGGCGTGGCGTCGGACGGCTTGCGCCTCCACGTCCTCTCCCAGGGGCAGGGCGCCTGGGAGGACCGCCGCCAGATCGCCTCCTTCCTCGGCCTCCAGCCACAAGAGGTGCTGGTGACGCAAGTCGCTACGGGCGGTGCCTTCGGTGGCAAGGAGGACCTCAACGTCCAGGCGCACGCCGCGCTGCTGGCACTGCGGACCGGCCGGCCTGTCCTGCTGGCTCTCTCGCGGGCCGATTCGCTGCGCTTCTCGGTCAAGCGCCACGCCTTCTGGATGGACTACACCGTGGCCTGTGATGCCGAGGGACATCTTGTCGCCGTCAAGGCGCGCATGGTGGGCGACAACGGCGCCTACGCCAGCGTCGGCGGCAAGGTGCTGGAGCGTGCCGCCGGGCACGCCTGCAGCGCGTACGGCGTGCCCAACGTGGATGTCGAGGCGCGCGCCGTCTACACCAACAACCCGCCCTCCGGGGCCATGCGCGGCTTCGGCGCCAACCAGGCCAACTTCGCCATGGAATCGCTCCTCGACCGCCTGGCGGAGCAGGTCGGCATCGATGGCTGGGAGATCCGCTGGCGCAACGCGCTGGCCGAGGGCGACCGCTTCGGGACCGGGCAGAAGCTGGGCCCGGGCGTCGGTCTCAAGGACACGCTGCTGGCCGTGCGCGACCAGTACCGCTCGGCCCGTTACGCCGGCATCGCCTGCGGTGCCAAGAACACGGGCATCGGCAACGGCCTCAAGGAGTACGGGCGAGCGGTGCTGCGGCCGGACGGTGATGGCCGGCTCACGCTTTTCCACTCGTGGACGGAGATGGGCCAGGGCACCCACACCGTGTTCCGCCAGATGGCGGCAGCGGAACTGGGCCTGGACCCCGAGCGCATCACCGTCACCGTGGACACCAGCCACGAGCTGGACACGGGCATCACCACCGCCTCGCGGGCCACCATGCTGGGCGGTCAGGCGGTCCTGCGGGCCTGCGCTGAGCTGCGCGATGAGCTGGCGGCGCGCGCCTGCTCGATCGACGACCTGGCCGGCCAGGAGTTCCGCGCCGACATCCTCATCGACTGGACGACGCCACTGAACGCCGATGTCGAGGAGCCCATCACGCACTTCGGCTACGGCTGGGCGACGCAGGTCGTCACCCTCGATGACGAGGGCCGTCTCGAGAAGGTCATCGCTGCCCACGACGTGGGCAAGGCGCTCGACCCGCTCATGCTGGAGGGCCAGGTCGTCGGGGGCGTGCACATGGGCCTCGGCCACACGCTCTCCGAGGCCTTCGTCACGAAGGACGCCCGACTCGAGACCGACACCCTGAAGTCGCTGGGCATCATCCCGGCGGCCGGCATGCCGCCCGTCGAGGTCATCCTCGTGGAGGAGCACCAGCCGGAGGGGCCCTACGGCGCCAAGGGCATGGGTGAGGCCGTGCTCGTGCCCACCGCCTCGGCCGTGGCTGGTGCGCTGTACGCCTTCGA
>JBFYUV010000116.1:0-6444 GCA_041299865.1 Chloroflexota bacterium | reverse complement strand
GCCAGGCCCTGCCCGATGGCATCGGCACCGCGAGTGACGTTCACGGCAGGGCTCACGGACGACCTCCATCGAGGGCGGCGATGAGCATGGTCAGGGCGACTTCCGCGCTCCACTCCTGGTTGGCCGCTCGGTCGCCGTCCCACGTGTGGCGCTCGACCTGGTGGCCGGCCGGCCCGGCCACGGCGACATAGGTCAGGCCCACCGGCTTGGCAGCGCTGCCGCCAGCCGGGCCTGCCACGCCGGTGACGGCCACGGCCAGGTCGCAGGCGATCCGCTCGCGCAGGCCCTCAGCCATGGCCACGGCCGTCTGCGCCGACACGGCGCCGTGCCGGTCGATGGTCGTGGCGGCCACCCCTCGCAGCGCGACCTTGCGACGGTCCGCGTAGCTGATGCTGCCGCCGAGGTAGTAGGCGCGGGAGCCGGGCACGGCAGTGAGGGCGTGGCCGACGAGACCGCCCGTGCACGACTCAGCGGTGCCGACCGTCACGCCCTGGGTGATGGCAAGGTGCTGCAGGCGTTCGGCGAGCTCGGCCAGCGCCGCGCTGCCTGATCCCGTCAGGAGACGGTCGCTGGCTTCTGGCCCTGCTGGATCTGCCACGTCATGGCCTCCGCCTTCTTGCCCATGGCACCGTAGTCCACACCGTCCACCGTGACGTGGGCCGCGCGGGCGTTGCCCACCTGAAGGATGACCTCCGGGTCGACCCGGAAGGTCCGCGACTGCCCGGGCTCCAGGCGGATCCCATCGGCGACGACCTCCTCGTCAGGGCCGACGAGCTTGATGCGCGTGAAGCCATCGACCGCGCTCACGGTCACGAACATCTTGTCCGCCAGCGAGCGGACCGGGACGGTGGAGATGGCCGGGGTGCCGCCGTCGATGGCCGCTGCCACCGAGACCTGCCAGCGCCCCTTGGGCAGCTGCAGCGTCCCACGGAAGACGCCATCCTCGACGGGCAGCTCGCGCGGATCCGGCGCGGCGCGCTCGCGGTCGAGGTTGCCCAGCCACTGGAGGCTCACCACGACGCTCTCGGCATCGCTCGTACCCTCGACCTTGACACGTCCGTCGGCCGACTGATAGCCCTCCTGCGGCGCGGTCATGACGAGCTCCGCGGACGGCGTCCCGGACAGGTTCGTGGTGTCCACGCCCTCAGGCAGGGCCGGTATCTCACCGCCCACCGCACCGGGGAGATCCAGGACGGGGACGGTGGCGATGACCTGCAGCGGTTCCGAATCGCGGGCGGTCTCGACGTCCGTGGTGATGATGGTGAAGTCGTTGCGGCCCTTGGCCACGGGCAGGTCGAGCGTCCACTCACCGCGAGCGTCGGCCGTGGCGGTCCGGAACAGGTCGTCCGTCCCACGAGCTGTCACGAGGGCATCGGGCGTGCCCCCGCCGCTGAGCACGACGCGCTCCGCGCCCGGCTGGAGCTGGCGGATGGACGGCCCGTTGAGCGAGATCTCGGGGTTCTGGGTGAAGCGCACGAGCTGCAGGCCGATGTAACCGACGAACGCGAAGACGATGGTCGCCAGCACCAGCGCCACGATGAGGCCGGTGGTGAGCTTGAGGCCGCGATCGGGGGCCGTGATGGGCTGCGGCGGCGGCTTGAGGCGCGGCGCCTCCGCGGAACTGGGCTGATCGATCTCTCGCCGCCAGCGGGCCAGCACCTCGTCGGCATCCAGGCCGAGGTACGTCGAGTAGTTGCGCAGGAAGCCCTTGGCGTAGACGAGCGCCGGCAGGTCCGCGACATCGCCGCTCTCCAGGGCTGCCAGGTGCCGCGCCCGGATCTTGGTCTCGCGCTCGGCGCGCGTCAGATCGACCCCCTTGCGTTCGCGGGCGGTCTGCAGGATCTCACCGACATGCGGGGCGCGCTGGGTCTCGTAGGACCAGCGGGCTCCGTCGGTCGCACGAGATCCGACGCGTGCTTCCTGGCGCGCGGTCATCCGGCGATGGACCCCTCACTCAGATACGGCTCCGCCCCGACCACGGCAGTCGTGACGTGCCGTCCAGTCTAGCGGGTCCGAGCCATCCATGACCAGCCCCTCGGCGATCTGGGTGGCTGCCGGGCGTCGGCCCGGTGCGCTGCGTCACCAGCCGACCGGCCGCGACGGGGTGCTGTCGAGCACGTGGTCCGCCCCGGGCGTCAGGCGCGAGCGCGCTCCACCGAGTAGACGTCCTTGAGTTGCTCGAGATGGGCCATGACCCGCGAGAGCTGGGCCACGGAGGAGACCTCCAGCGTGGCCTGGACCGTGGCGCGGTGGTCCTTGTGGACCGCCACCGTGGCAGCCACGATGTTGATCTTGTCGTCCGCGACGGCGGTGCTGATGTCGCCCAGGAGCCCGGTGCGGTCGTAGGCCTCGATGAGGATGGCGATCGGGTAGGTGCGCTGGGCGGCCGTCTCCCACTCCACGTCGATGAGCCGCTCCACGGCGCGCTCGTTGACGATGGTGGCGCACATGGCCAGGTGCACGGTGACGCCACGGCCCCTCGTGATGAAGCCGACGATGGGATCGCCCGGGATAGGGTGGCAGCACTTGCTGAAGCGGACCAGCAGGTCGCCCACGCCGCGCACGCGGACCCCGCCCGGCGTGGGCGGCGGCGGTGCCACCTGCGGCAGCTGGAGCTGTTCCGCGTCGTCGACCACGCCCAGCCGGGAGACGACCTGCTGGGCGCTGATCTGGCCGTAGCCGATGGCGGCCAGGAAGTCGTCGAGCGACTTCATGCCGTAGTGGTCGAGGATGCCTTCCAGCTCAGCGTGATCGATCCTGTCCAGCGTGGTGCGCGCCAGGCGTCGCAGCTCACGGTCGAGCAGCTGCCGGCCGTGCGTGATGTTCTCGTCACGCTGCTGGCGCTTGAACCATTGGCGGATCTTCTCGCGCGCGTGGCTCGTGGTGACGATGTTGAGCCAGTCACGCGAAGGCCCGTGAGCGCTCTTGGTGGTGACGATATCGACGATGTCGCCGTTCTTGAGCGTGGAGTCGAGGGGCACGAGGCGGTTGTTGACCTTGGACCCGATGCAGGCGTGGCCGACCTCGGTGTGGATGCGGTAGGCGAAGTCAAGAGGGGTGGCACCCGCCGGCATGTCCTTGACATCGCCCTTGGGGGTGAAGACGAAGACCTGGTCCTGGAAGATGTCGAGCTTGACACCCTCGATGAACTCGGTGGCGTCCGAGACGTCCGTCTGCCATTCCATGAGCTGGCGCACCCAGGCGAGCTTGGCATCGTAGGCCCGGTCCGTCCGCGAGCCCTCCTTGTAGCGCCAGTGGGCGGCGATGCCGACCTCGCTCACGCGGTGCATGTCGTGGGAGCGGATCTGGACCTCGAGGGGCTTGCCGTCGAGGGCCACGACGGCCGTGTGGAGGCTCTGGTACATGTTGTTCTTGGGCATGGCGATGTAGTCGTCGAACTGCCCGGGGATGCGCCGCCACAGGGCGTGCACGACGCCCAGCGCCGCGTAGCACTCGCGGACATCGGCCACCAGCACGCGCAGCGCGTGCACGTCGTAGATCTCGCCGAACTCCGCCCTCTTGCGGCGCATCTTCTTGTAGATGCTGTAGATGTGTTTGGGGCGGCCGGACAGCTCGGCCACGATGCCGGCCTCGGCGAGGGCTGCCTGGAGCTCCTCCATGGCCCGGCGGACGTAGATCTCGCGACCCTTGCGATGGCTCTCCAGCTGCCCTGCCACCTCGTGGTAGGCGTCCGGGTCCATGATCTTGAAGGAGAGGTCCTCGAGCTCCCCCTTGATCTGCCAGATGCCCAGGCGCTCTGCCAGTGGCGCGTAGATCTCAGCCGTCTGGCGGGCGATGCGCTGCTGCTTGGCCGGCGGCAGCGCCCCGAGGGTGCGCATGTTGTGGAGCCGGTCGGCGAGCTTGATGAGGACGACGCGGACGTCCTCGGCCATGGCCAGGAACATCTTGCGGATGTTCTCGGCCTGCTGCTGCTCGTGGGTCAGCGTGCTGAACTTGCTCAACTTCGTGACGCCATTGACGAGGCGGGCCACGTCGGCGCCGAAGTGCTCCTCGATATCGCCCAGCGAGTACTCGGTGTCCTCCGGGATGTCGTGGAGCAGGGCCGCCGTGACGGCCACGGGGTCCAGCCCCATCTCGGCCAGGATGCGGGCCACGGCCAGGGGATGCGTGACGTACGGCTCACCGCTGGCGCGCTTCTGCTCTGCGTGGGCCTCGTGGGCGAAGGCGAAGGCGGCAGAGACGGGTGTCAGGTCAGCCTGCGGGTAGCGGCCCTGCAGCTCCTGCTCCACGTGGCGCAGCGTCCGTTGCATGCCACCCATGGAGTGGTCCACCGGCGGCACCGGCCGGGCGCGGCGCTTGACCCGTGCCTCGGCCGGCGATCGCTCGGCGGGGGCGGCGGTGCCGGCTTCTGATGCTGCGCTGGTCATCGCGGTTGAGTGTAGCGAAGGCGCCGCGCCACCAGTGGCGGGTGGGATGGGCCGCCCGCCTGACCTGGCGGCCTCGGGAGCAACTGCCGCCCGGCGAGGCGGGTTCGTTCAGGGGAATCCACCTCAACGCAATCTGGTCTCACTGGGGCGACGTGGGTATAGGGTGTACCGTCAGCGCCTGTGACGCCGTGGCACGCACGTCGCCCATCGGGCGCCGGCATCCCCCTGCTGCTCCTGGCCAGCTCGATGGGCCTGTTGGTCTCGTGCGTCTCTGTCAGTGACAGGTCCGCCGTGGCTGGAGGTGCGCTGCCGGCTGCCACCACGGCCACCACGGCCACCGCCTCGCCGGCATGGAGTGCCGGCCCGTCGGAGGCGTCGCCGGGGCCCAAGGTATCGGCGCTTCCCGTGTCGGCAAGCCTGCCGGACTCGGGACCCTCCCTTGCCCAGGTGTCCGCGGACCCCTCCTCGCCAGCCCTGGGATCCACCGCGGCCGGCGCCCGCTCCGGGGTGGATGGTGCCGCCGCGCCATCGACCAGTGCCGCACTCTCCGCCCCACCATCGGCGCCGCTCGCGGTCGCCTCGCCGCCAGCGTCTGCCCCGCCGTCAGCGTCTGCCCCGCCGTCAGCCTCGGTCACGGCGGCCCTTCCGTCTGCCTCGCCGGCAGGTCCAGAGCGTGCCGTCAACCTCGATGAGGCCACGCAGCGCAGGCTTGAGGCCATCCTGAAGCGCACCACGGGGAAAGGACGTGTCGCCGGCCTCCAGGCGGCGGTGCGGCTGCCTGACGGCCAGACTTGGCTGGGCAGCGCCGGGAATGCGGAGTTCCTGCCGGACCGCCCCATCGTGGACGACACCGTGTTCGCCATCGCCAGCATCTCCAAGACCTTCATCGCGGCGCTCATCCTGGAGCTGGCCCAGGAGGGCAAGCTGGACCTGGACGTGCCATTCGGCCGCTACTGGCAGGACGCGCCGCGCAAGGATGTCGTCACCATCCGCCAACTGCTCAGCCATACGAGCGGCATCTACAACTACTTCGAGCATCCGCGTTACTTCGAGATCTCGCGCGCCTGGCTGCGGCCCGTGTCAGCCCCCGGCCTGGCCTCCCGGGAGCACGCCTGGACCTACGACGAGATCATGGACCTCGTCAAGACCGGCTACTGCACGGCCGGCGACTGCTACCACTACTCGAACACCAACTACGTCATCCTGGGCCGCATCGCCGAGGCCGTGGGCGGCGCCCCCCTCCACGAGCAGCTGAGGCAACGATTCTTCGAGCCGCTGGGCCTGACGGACACGCTGTACCAGCCGGCGGAGTTGCCGCCGGTCGATGCTGCCCATGGGCACTGGGACTATGGCACCGGCTACTCGGATCACACGCGGGATGCGCGCCTGTTGCCCTTCGACGCAGCGCTCACCGTGGCTGACGCCGCCGGAGCCATCGCCTCGACGGCCAGGGATCTGTCCACCTGGGCCGCTGCCCTCTACGGTGGTGCGGTGCTCGCTCCCGAGTCGCTGGCGCAGATGACGACGATGCTCTCGCCCGGGTTCTACGGTCTCGGCACGGATGTGGCGGTCTTCGCGGGGCACCGGGCCTATGGCCACCGCGGCGGCCTGCGGGGCTTCGAAGCCTCGATGTGGTACTTCCCGGACGAGGGTGTCTCGATCGTGCTGCTCTCCAACCAGGGCAACTGGCTCACCGACGTACCCATGGAGAAGCTCGTGGCAGCCGTCCTGGGCCGGGATCGCTGACCTGGCGCCTGCCTCAGCCGGAGAGGGCCCGTAAGGCCGCCCGGGCCACCGCGGCCTCGTCCCAGGCGATCTCGCCGCCAGCCACCTCGATGGTCTTCTCGTGGCCCTTGCCGGCCAGCAGCACGGCATCGCCGGGGCGTGCCAGGCGCAGGGCCACACCGATGGCCTCGGCCCGGTCGGGCACGACCAGGAGGTCCTGGCCACGCTGCTTCCCAGCCGCCTCGGCCCCTGCGGCGATGGCCTCCAGGATGGCCAGGCGGTCCTCGCCACGCGGATCCTCATCGGTGATCACGACGATGCGGCAGCGCTC
>JBFYUV010000115.1:0-4829 GCA_041299865.1 Chloroflexota bacterium | reverse complement strand
GCCAGGCGCGGCAGCCTCCAGCTTGACCGGCGAACCGGAGTCCGTCCCCGATGGCACCCTGTACCGACTCGATGGCACGCGACTGAGCCTCTCGGGACTGCCCGGGCCGACCCGCCCCGGGATGGAGTCCGAGCTGCGGCTGGCCGGGCAGCACAACGCCGCCAACGCCGCCTGCGTGGCGACCGCCGCCGCGCTGCTGGGCGTCGGCATGCCGGACATCGCCGCCGGCCTCAGCTCCTTCGAGGGCGTGGGGCGGCGCTTCGAGGTCAAGGGCGAGCCGGCCGGCGTTCTCGTCATCGACGACTACGGCCACCACCCCACGGCCATCCGCGCCACCATCGAGGCCGCGCGCGAACGTCATCCGGGCCGACCGGTCTGGGTCGCCCACGAACCGCTGACCTTCCACCGCGCGGCCGCCATGCTCGATGAGCTCGCGGCGGCGCTCGCCACGGCCGATCACGTCGTCATCGCCGACATCTGGGCCGGCCGTGACCCCGACACGGACATCGCCAGCGCCGGGGCGCTGGCGGCCGCCGTCTCACGCCTGGGCGGTCCCGACGTCGCAGCGACCGGCAGCGTGGAAGCCACGGCCGACCATCTGGCGGCGCGGGTCCAGCCGGGCGACATCGTGCTGGCCATGGGTGGCGGGCGCTCCTATGTCATCGCCGAGCGACTCGTGGCCCTGCTGGAGGCCAGGGCCGACGGGTAGAATGCCGACGTGCCTCATGACCTGACGCCCGGCGACGGGCAGGATGTGCTCGCCCGCTTCAAGGAGTGTCGCGAGCACCGGAACCCGGACCTCATGCTCGACCTGTTCGCAGAAGACGCCGAGTACCGGGGCGACCCGTTCGAGCCACCCTTGAGCGGAGCGGTCGCCATCCGTGAGCACTGGAACGGCATCGCCGCCGAGCAGGCCGACGTCGAGTTCGACGCCGAGCGCGTGTGGGTCTCCGGTCGCGCCGTGCTGGCCAGCTGGCATGCGGCCTACACGCTGCAGTCCAGCGGTGACCGCCTGCGCGAGCGCGGATTCCTGGCCCTCGAACTCGACGACGTCGGGCTGATCTCGCGACTGAGAGCCTGGCCGGTCGTCCGCGTCGTGGCGCCCGGGAGCGTCATGGCGCCCGGGAGCGTCATGGGGGCAGGAGTAGTGCCGGCAGAGGCCGGGGAGGGACAGGATGGCAGGTAACATCTCGTTCGACGTCGTCAGCGAGTTCGACCGCCAGGAGCTCGTCAACGCCATCGACCAGGTCCGCCGCGAGGTGGCCACGCGCTTCGATTTCAAGGGCGCCAAGGTCCAGATCGACCTGTCCGAGAAGGAACTGGTCATCGTCACCGACTCTGAGATGCGCTCCGCGGCCATCTCGGACCTCGTCATCAGCAAGGCCATCCGGCGGGGCCTCTCGCTGAAGATCTTCGACTGGGGCAAGGTGGAACCGGCGGGCGGCATGACATTCCGGCAACGCGCGGCCCTGAGGCAGGGCCTGCCGGAGGACGTGGCCAAGAAGATCAGCAAGCTCATCCGCGATGAGTTCCCCAAGCTGCACGGCCAGATCCAGGGCGACGTGGTTCGCGTCAGCGGCAAGTCCAAGGACGACCTGCAACTCCTCATCGCCCGCCTGCGCGAGGCCGGCGACGAGTACCCGGTCGCGCTGCAGTTCAGGAACTACCGCTAGGCTGTGAGCATGACCATCGAGAGCCGGACTTCGCGCCTCCTCCTTGCCATCCTGGCCACGATCGTCATCGTGGCGCTCATCATGACGATGGTGCAGGCATGAGCGACGAGACGGTTGCCCAGCCATCGCTGCCGGAGGAAGTGAGCGAAGCCGCCGAGGAGATCGTCAGCGCCCATCCTGCACAGGACCTGCTCGCGTCGGACCTCATCGAGGCACCGGCTGCCGGCGAGGAGTTCCCCGCGGCTGATGAGGAACTCGCCGGCGATGAGGAGCTCGCCGAAGCCGCGGCTGATGAGTTCGATGCTGAGGAGGCATCCGCCGCCACGGACGCCCCGGCGGACGACGTGCCGTCAGGCGAGGCTACGCTCGAAGCCGGGCCGCAGGGATCCATCCCTGTGGTCGAAGCCACACGACCTGCCAGCGTGCGACGCACGGTGTCGGCCGAGGTGGCACGTCAGCTCCATCGCGCCGGTGCCCGATACTGCTTCACGGTGCCGGGTGAGGCCATCCTGCCGCTCCTCGATGACCTTGGCGCCCTGGGCATCCGCGTCGTGACAGCCCGGCACGAGTCCGGCGCCGCCTTCATGGCCGAGGCACTGGCCCAGGCGACGGGCCGACCGCAGCTGGTGGCCGTATCACGCGCGGTCGGCGCCTCCAGTGCGGCCATCGGCATCCACACCGCCAGCCAGGACTCGGCGCCGCTCGTTGTCCTGGCCGGGCAGGTGGAGCGAGCCTTCCTCGGACGTGAGGCCTTCCAGGAGAGCGACCTCGTGAGGGGCATCGGCAGCCTGGCCGCGTGGGCGAGCCAGGTGGACGACCCCGAGCAGGCCGTGAGCATCCTGGCCAGCGCGATCCGGCGGTTGGCGACGGGCCGCCCCGGGCCCATCCTCCTGTCCCTGCCCAGGGATGTCCAGGAGGTGGAGATCGAGGTCCGGGACGCCGCCGTGCCAAGCCCCCAGGGCACGCGCGGGCCGGCCGCCGACCGCGCCGCTGTGCGACGGGTCGTCAAGCTCCTCGCGGCCTCCGAGCGCGGTGTCATCGTGGCCGGAGGCGGCGTGCTGCGCGCTCGGGCGACCAAGCGCCTCGTGGCGCTCTCGGAGGCCCTCGCCGTGCCCGTCATCGCCGCTTGGCGGCGGCCGGACGTCTTCCCCAACGACCACCCCAACTACCTGGGCATGGCTGGCACCTGGGCGCCGGAGACCGTCCGTCGACGCCTCGAGGATGCCGACGTCCTCGCCTTCATCGGGACGCGGCTCTCGGAGGTGACCACGCACCACTACGCCATCCCCGGACCTGGGACACGCTGGGCCCACGTGGACATCCAGCCGCGCTCAGCGGGCGCCGGGCTGCCGGCACCGACCATCAGCGTCGAGGCGGACGCCTCACGCTTCCTTGACGCGGCCTGGTCCGACCTGCGGGCGGCAGCGCTCGACAACGAGATGCGCAGCCGGCGGGAGGCTCGCACCGCCGCCGACCGCGAGGCCTACCGGGCCGCGAGCGAGGTGGGGCAGGGGACCTGGAGCGGTCCCGGCGTCCATCCCGGGCGCATCGTGGACATCCTGCGGCGGGTGCTCCCGGACAACGCCGTCATCACGACCGACGCCGGCAACATGGGTGGCTGGCTGGCCCGGGGCTACCGTTTCCGACGCGCCGGCACCTTCATCGGCCCGGCCTCCGGAGCGATGGGCTTCGGCCTGCCCGCCGCGGTGGCCGCCTCGCTCCAGGATCCCGATCGCATCGCGGTGGCCATCTGCGGAGATGGGGGCTTCGCGATGTCGATGATGGAGCTCGAGACGGCCGTGCGGGAGGGAGCCCATCCCATCGTCCTGGTCTTCGACAACGAGCGCTACGGGACCATCGCCATGGGGCAGTCGCGGGAGGGTCGCAGCTCGGCCACCTCCGACCTGGGATCGGTCGATTTCGCCGCGGTCGCGCGCGCCCATGGAGCGCTGGGCTTCAGCGTCTCGGACGACGACACGTTCGAGAGCGCCCTTCGGGAAGCCATCACATCCCGGCAGACCTCCGTCATCCACCTGGCGCTCGATCGTGCCTGGGTCTCCGTTGACGAGGGGCCACTGAGCGCCACCGACTGACGGGCGACCGTCTTTGCGCAAAGACAGTCGCCGCGCCCGGAACACGGCCCACGCCCCCGTGCCTGGCGCAGCGCCTCGCGTCAGCAGGCGTCGTCGCTGCCGATCGTGCGCCGCAGTGCCAGCGCTCCGAAGTTCGTGCCCGCCTCCGCGTCCCGACCGGTCTTCATGACCTCGAAGCCGAGGCGACGATAGAAGCCCAGGGCGCGCTGGTTGTCCTGCAGCACCCAGAGCACGGTCTCCTGAGCCCCCCAGCCCACGGCCCACGCTTCCAGGCTCTCGATGAGCTGACGGCCGACGCCCGATCGTCGTGATCGCGGATCGACCCACATGCTGAAGAGGAGCAGCGTGGCCGGGCTGCGGCGGCGTCCGTGCACAAGGCCGATCATGTCTCGGCCGCGCTGCGCCACCAGCCAGGAGCCATCGTCGCCACTCGATGATCGCAGGGTCTTGCGCTGCCATTCGAGCGTCGACAGGCCAGCCGCTTCGGTGAGGGGCTGGCCGAAGGCCTCCGGGGCATCCTCGAGGCTGCGCAGGCGCAACGCCCGCAGGAGCTGCCACTCGGGCGCCCGGAGGCGCCGGATGCTGGTGGTCTCGGTCGGCTGCGTCACCCGCAGACGGTAGCAGCCGGCGTCGCCCGCCACGGGGGCGTGGCGGGTTGGGCGAGCCGCCCTATTCGATGGGCGCCCCAGCCTCTGCCAGCGGTTCGAGTCCGCCGGCGTCGACGATGTCGGTGAACCCGGCCTCGGCCATCGTGTCCGCAGCGATGGCGCTGCGCCGGCCGGTCCGGCAGTACACGAGGTACGGGTCCGCTGGGTCGAGCTCGGAGATCTTCGCGCCGAAGTCGGACGCCTCGACGGCGATGTTGATGGCACCAGCCACGTGCCCTGCGGCGAACTCCTCCGGGGTCCGCACGTCGATGACGGTGCGAGTGTCCAGCATCCCGACGGCCTCAGCTGCCGCCACCGTGCGGACCGCCTCCGTACTGGTTCCGGTGCTGGTGCTGCTGCAGGCGCTGAGCACGAAGACGGCGGCCAGGGCCAGGAGGATGAGTGGACGCAGGACC
>JBFYUV010000114.1:0-3080 GCA_041299865.1 Chloroflexota bacterium | reverse complement strand
TGTCGTCCTTGAGGCGCACGTTGAAGCGCGGCTGGAAGCGCTTGATGAGGGTGGCCTCCAGGAGGAGGGCCTCGCTGACGGTGTCCGTCAGCGTCGTCTCGACGTCGGCCACCTGGTCGATCGCGGATTCGATGCGCTGCGGGGCAGCCGATCGGCCGGCCTGCCAGTACTGGCGCACCCGGTTGCGCAGGCTCTGGGCCTTGCCCACGTAGAGGACACGGCCAGAGGCGTCCTTGAGCAGGTAGACACCGGGCTTGTCGGGCAGGTGCTTGAGGGTGGCCGCGAGCTGTGGCGTCACCAGAGGATGCTATCGCGGGAGCGCGCCAGGCAGTGCCGGATCAGTCCCAGATCAGTACCAGATGGGGCCGCGATAAGGGTCGCCCCGCATGCTCGAGCCATGCCTGGAGCAGCAGCTGAGCGCGCGGACGTTCCGGCGCCCGTCCGTGAGCGGCTGGCCCGGCTGGCGCCGGACCAGCGCGCGGCGGCCACCACGGCCCCTGGCCCGGTCCTCTGCGTGGCCCCGGCAGGCTCGGGCAAGACGACCACACTGGTAGCGCGGATCGCGTGGCGCGTGGCTCACGGCGTCGACCCGGCAGGCGTCTGTGCCCTGACCTTCAACCGGCGCGCGGCGCAGGAGCTCCAGGAGCGGGCGGACGTGGCCCTGGGAGAGGTCGGCTTCGCCCCTGGGAGCGTACGAGTGCGCACCTTCCACGCGCTCGGGCGGGCCGTCCTGGCCGACGCCGGTGTGGATGTCTCCCGCCTCCTGGAGCGCCACGAGATGCTGGCAGACCTGGCCGGCGGTCCCCTGCCGGCGGACGCTCTGCGCTGGCTGGATGACGCCTTCACCCGGCTCAAGCTGGACCCTGAGCGTGGTCCGCCCCCGGAAGACATCGCCACCCACGAAGCCTTCATGGAATACCAGGCCGGCCTGGCCGCCCGGGGAGCCCTCGATCTCGACGATCTCGTGGCTCGGGCGCTGCCAGCGCTCGTCGACGATGCGGCGCTCCTGCGGCGCTGGCGCGGACGGGCCTCGGTGCTCTTCGTGGATGAGGCCCAGGATCTCGACCGGACACAGCTGGATCTGGCCGTCTTGTTGGCCGGTGAGCGCCGCGACATCTTCCTCGTGGGCGATGATGACCAGACCATCTACGCGTGGCGCCTGGCTGATGTGCGGAGGGTCCTCGGTCTCGCCAGCCAGCTGCCGGGCCTGCGACGCGTGGATCTCGAGACGAACCACCGCTGCGCCCCGGAGATCGTGCGCCGAGCGGCGCGGCTCGTGGCCCACAACCAGGAACGCTTCGACAAGGTCATCCGTTGGTCGCCGGCAGCGGAGGGCTCGGTGGTGCTCCTGCCGGACAGCGGAGATGAGGTCGCCCGTGCCCGCCTCCTGCTGAGCAGCTGGGCACAGGACGGGCCGGGCGATCGGTCCCGTCCGGCTGTCACGGGCCCGCCGTCGGGCTGGCCGGGCAGCCGGGCGATCCTGGCACGGACCAACGCCGAGCTGGTGCCCTACGCGGCGGTGGCCCTCGAGCTCGGGCTGCCCTACCGAGTGGACGACGACGGCCTGCTGCTGGACGCACCCGAGCTGCTCGAGGTCGTGGCTGTCGCCTGCGCCCGCACCCCGCAGGGTGAGCCGACGCTGCTCGCGCTGGCCGCCTCGGCGCGTGACTCGGGCCTCGACGCACACCTCACTGCCGCCCTGCTCTCATGGGCTGCGCCATTCGCGGAGCTGGGAGCGCTGCGACGCGAGCTCGAGGAACGCCTCGAGCGGAGGGCGCACCTCGCCGGGGCGGAGGGCGCCATCACCCTGGCCACCTTCCACGGCACCAAGGGCCTCGAGTGGGACCACGTCATCTGTGTCGGGCACGACGAGGGCATCTTCCCGGCTGCCCGCGCGCTCCGCGAGGCAGCCGACCCGCAGCGGGTCCTGGAGGAGGAGCGGCGCCTGGCCTACGTCGCCTGGACGCGGGCGCGCCGGACATTGACCATCGTGTACGACCCTGGCGCGCCGTCGAGGTTCCTGCGCGAAGCGTTCGATCGAGAGGAGCTGGCTTGAGCGGCGCCCGCAGGCCCGCGTCCAGACGGTCGCGGGAGGCTAGCGCTCGGTCGCGGGAGGCTAGCGCTCGATCACGAGAGGCTAGCGCACCTTGCGCAGGTCGACCGAGTAGTCGACCGAGGCGCGCAGTTGGGTCAGGCCGGCCGCCCAGACCTCGATGGCCCGGGCATACTCGTCGAGGACTGCCTCGTCGCCGATGTCGTAGGGGCCATCGGTGAGCGAGACCAGCGAGCCCCAGCCCTTGGGCTGGATGCTGACAGCGACGTCGGTCGTGAGGCCCAGTCCTTCGGGGTGGAGCCAGCGGAACTTGAAGCTCGTGTTCGGCTGCGCCTCCAGGACGTCGATCTCGATCTGCTGGCGCGGGAAGACGAGCACGCTGCGGGCGCCAGGTAGCAGCGAGCCCTGCACCTGGTAGCAGAGCCACTGCGTCATCGTGTCCGGGTCGGACCACATCCGGTAGACACGTTCAGGCGGCGCATCCGTGACGCGCTCCAGTCGGATCATCCGCGTACTCACAACCCCAGCTCCTCCCTGACGGTCCGGAGACCGGCGATGACGTTCACGATGTGCTCCTCGAGTGGCAGGCCGAGCTCCTCAGCGCCCTTGACGAGCTGGTCGCGGGGCACCTGCCGAGCGAAGCCCGTGTCCTGCATCTTCTTGCCAACGGCCGCCACGTTCACCTCGTCCAGGCTGCGGTTCGGCCGAACCAGCGCGACGGCCACCACGAAACCGCTCATCTCGTCGCAAGCGTAGACGGTGTGCGCCATGTCGCTCGTGCGCGGCTCGCCAGTGTGGTCGCCGTGACCCAGGACCGCCGCCACGACATCCTCCGGGTAACCCAGCCGGCGCAGCTCCTCCGCACCCTGCAGCGGGTGCGTCGCCGGGTAGCGCTCGTAGTCGAAGTCGTGCAGCAGGCCGGCCATGCGCCAGCGTTCCAGCTCCCCGCCAGCGAGAGCCTGCGTCGTCACGGGCTGGCCGTGGAGGCTGCCGTGGGGTGGTATGCGGAGCACCGCTTCAGCCTGGC
>JBFYUV010000111.1:0-4945 GCA_041299865.1 Chloroflexota bacterium | reverse complement strand
GCCAGTGCCCAAGATGAAGAGCCACAAGGGAGCCCAGAAGCGCTTCGGCGCCACGGGCAGTGGCAAGGTCTACCGAGTCAAGTCCTGGCGCGGTCACCATCTCGAGATCAAGTCGTCGCGGCGAACACGTCGCTACGCCGGCAAGACCATGCTTGACGGGTCCAGCGCGAACGCCGTCAAGCGCATGCTGCCCTACCTCTAGGAGCACGAACGTTCCATGGCACGAGTCAAGCGAGGCGTCACCTCCCACAAGCGCCACAAGCGCCTTCTCAAGGCCGCAGAAGGCAAGCGCGGCACGCATTCGAAGCTCATCAAGTCGACGCGTGAGGCCCAGCTGCACGCGATGGCCTATGCCTATCGCGGCCGCAAGGAGCGCAAGCGCCAGATGCGCGCGCTCTGGATCACCCGCCTCAACGCGGCCGCACGCCTGAACGGGCTGACCTACGGGACGCTCATCAGCGGCCTGAAGTCCGCCGGCGTCGCACTGGACCGCAAGATCCTGGCCGATATCTGCGTCCGCGATGCAGCCACCTTCGCGCGCATCGCAGAGGTCGCCAAGACCCAGTAACGACGAGCCCCCAGCCCGTCGTGGACGTCGCCTCGTTCCAGGTCCAGCTCGACGACCTCGGGGCGCGCGCCATGGCCGCCATCGCGGCGGCGGCTTCGCCTGAGGGCCTCGACGCGGTCGAATCCGGCATCCTCGGCCGCAAGGGAGAGCTGCGGGCGCTGCTGGCCGGCATCGGTGCGCTCTCGGCGCAGGACCGGCCCCGGGTCGGCGCCCTGGCCAACCCGGTTCGCGAGGCAGTGGAAGCTGCCCTGGCCGAGCGCCGCGCCGGCCTCGAGGCGGCCGCGCTGGAGGAGCGCCTGCGGGTCGAGGGCGAGGACGTCACGATGCCCGGCCGCCCGGCCTGGCGGGGCTCGCTGCACCCCCTGCCGGAGACGGAACGCGAGATCGCGCGCATCTTCGGCCAGTTCGGCTTCGTCGTCGTAGAGAGCCCGGAGGTCGAGAGCGACGAGCTCAACTTCCAGGCCCTCAACATCCCGGCCGACCACCCAGCGCGCGACCTCTGGGACACCATCTACGTGGAGCAGCCCTCGCCACCGGTAGTCCCCAGCGCAGAGGACGGCCCGCACCTGCTCCTGCGCACGCACACCTCACCCGGCCAGATCCGGGCCATGCGCCAGGCCTGCCCGCCCATCCGCATCCTGACGCCGGGTCGCTGCTACCGCTACGAAGCCGTCGATGCCAGCCACGGCTTCGAGTTCTTCCAGGTGGAGGGGCTCATGGTCGACGAGGGCACCAGCATGGCCCACCTGCGCGGGCTCCTGGACGCCTTCGCCCACGCCATGTTCGGGGCAGACCGGCCGACTCGCTTCCGCCCCGGCTACTACCCCTTCACGGAGCCCTCCGTGGCCTTCGACATCGGCTGCGTGGTCTGCGAGGGCCAGGGCTGCCCGGCCTGCAAGCGGACCGGCTGGATGACCATCCTGGGCGCCGGTATGGTGCATCCGGTCGTGCTGCGCAATGGCGGCATCGACCCGGAGCGCTACCAGGGCTTCGCCTTCGGCATGGGCACCGACCGCATCGCCATGCTGCGCTACGCCATCACGGACATCAGGGCCTTCCTGGTCAACGACCTGCGCTTCCTGGAGCGGCTCTAGATGCGCGTCCCGATCTCGTGGCTTCGTGAGTACGTCGATGTCGAGCTCTCGCCCGATGAGCTGGCCGAGCGCCTCACGCTGCTGGGCATGGAGGTCAGCGCCATCGAGCGCATCGGGGGCGATTGGCAGCGCGTCGTGGTGGGCGAGCTGCTGGAGGTCGCTCCGCACCCCAATTCGAAGCGGCTCTCGCTGACGCGCGTGCGCATCGGCGAAGGCGAGCCTGAGCTCTCCATCGTCTGTGGGGCCACCAACATCGCCACGGGCCAACGCGTGCCGGTGGCCCTGCCGGGCTCCGTGCTGCCCGGCGACCGGCGCATCGAGGCCACCACCATCGCCGGCGTGCCCAGCCAGGGCATGCTCTGCAGCGGCGACGAGCTGGGCCTCAGCAGTGACGCCGACGGCATCCTCATCCTGCCCGCGGACGCGATGCTGGGGCGTGCGATGGCCGACCTCGCCGGCGACGTCGTGCTCGACATCGATGTCAAGCCCAACCGGGGCGACGCGCTGAGCATCCTGGGCCTGGCGCGCGAGGTGGCCGCCACGACTGGGTCGCCGCTGCGCTGGCCGGACCTGGCCGTCGACGAATCAGGTGATGCCGCGGCCGATCACCTGTCAGTGCTCGTCGAGGACCCCGACCTCTGCCCACGGTTCGTGGGCCGCTACGTGGCGGGTGTGCAGGTCGGTCCCTCGCCCTGGGACGTGCAGCGGCGCCTCATCGCAGCCGGCGTGCGACCCATCTCCAACGTGGTGGACGCCTCCAACTTCGTGCTGCTGGAGCTCGGCAAGCCTATCCACACCTTCGACGCCGACGCGGTGCACGAGGGGCGCATCATCGTGCGCCGCGCCAGGCCCGGCGAGCGCCTGGAGACGCTCGACCACGTGGAGCGGGACCTGGCGACGGAGACGCTGCTCATCACCGACCCGAACGGACCGCTGGCCATCGCGGGTGTCATGGGCGGGGCCGCCAGTGAGGTTTCCGAGGGCACCCGCAACGTCATCATCGAGTCGGCCATCTTCGATCCGGTGAGCATCCGTCGTACCGCGTTCCGCTATGCCCTGCGCAGCGAGGCCAGCCTGCGCTTCGAGAAGGGCCAGGAGCACGGCATGGCCCTGGCCGGCGCCGACCGGACCGCCGCCCTTGTGCTGCGCTGGGCGGGGGGTCGGGCAGCTGTGGGCGTCGTGGACAGCCAGCCGCAGGCTCCCCCCCGGGCGCGCATCACCTTCCGTCCCGCGCGCATCGGCCGCCTGCTGGGCGAGGCCATCCCGGCCCAGGAGCAGCGCGCCCTGCTCGAGCGCGTCGAGATCCACACGGAATCCGCGGCGAACGGGGCCGCGGTGCCCATCATCGCCGGCGAGGCCGCGTTGACCCTGGACGCCGGAGAGGTCGCCGATGCCCTGGTGGCCATCGTGCCCCCGCACCGGCGGGACCTGGCCATCGAGGCCGACATCGCCGAGGAGATCGCGCGCGTGCGCGGCTACGAGACCGTCGCCGGCCGCCTGCCGGACACCACCATGCCCGGCTACCGGCCGGACGGGCGGCGAACGGTCGACGCCATCCGTGGCGCCCTGGCCGGCGCCGGCCTCGCGGAGATCGTGACCCACGGCCTGATCGGGCCTGAGGACCACGCTCGCCTGGGCTGGGCGCCCGGTGACCCGGAGACCATCCGAGCCTCGAACCCCGTCACGATGGATCACTCGGAGCTGCGCCGCTCGCTGCTCCCGGAGCACCTGCGGGTCATCGTGGACAACGAGCGACAACGCAACCCGGACGTGCGGGCCTTCGAGGTCGGCACCCTCCATGCGTGGCACGAGGGGCAGCCGACCGAGCGCGACGTGCTGGGCATCATCCTGGCGGGCCGTGATCGGCCCCTGGCACACGACCGCGGGATGACCCTGCTGGACGTGGCTGCCGCCAAGGGCCTGCTGGAGCTGCTCGTGGCGAGGCTGTCCGCTGGCCGCCTCGTCTACGAGCCCACGGAGACACGGGAGGGAGTCGAGCATCCCGGGCGCACGGCCTCCGTGGTGGCCGTCTCGGGCGAGGCTGCTGGCGTGCCCATCGGGCGGGTCGGCGAGCTGCACCCGAGCCTGCTGGCGGCCTACGGCGTTCGTGCCGAGCACGTCGTCTTCGCCCAGATCGACCTGGCGTCACTCACCCGGCTGTGTCCGCAGCGGATCCGCGTGGGCCGCCTGGAGGCGCTGCCCGGGGTGGAGCGGGATATCGCCGTCGTGGTGCCGCCCAAGCAGCCCGCAGGCGCGGTGGAGGCCATCATCCACGAACAGGGCGGCGCTCACCTGCACAGCGTGCGACTCTTCGATGAGTACCGCGGCGCGCCCCTGGACGAGGGGGAGCGCAGCCTCGCCTATCGCCTGCGATTCGAGGCCCAGGACGGGGCTCTCGGGGAGGCTGAGGTGGAGCGCGCGGTGGAGCGGGTGGTTGCGGTGCTGAGCGAGCGACTTGGCGCCCGCCTCCGAGCCTGATAGCGTAGTGCCGTGAGGTGTCGCTCATGACCATCGGGACGATGGACATCTACCTGCTGGCGATCATCGTGGCCGCCCTCGTGGGGGGCTTCTTCTGGGGTGCGGTCCGCAGCCTCATGCTGCTGGCTGCCTGGCTGCTGGCATTCGTCATCGGCGCCTACCTGCAGCTGCAGCTGGGCTCGTACCTGGCAGCCCAGTGGACCAACTACCTCTCATCCTTCAGCGAGATGGCTGCCTTCGGCATCATCTACCTTGGGATCCTGCTGGCGGCGCCGATCTTCATCATCGCCTCCACCAAGGGCACCCAGCAGTTCTTCGCCAGCCAGGCGCTGGACGACGTGACCGGTGCCCTCGTGGCCCTGGTCGTGGCCGTCCTCGGCATCGCCGGCCTCATGATCGTCCTGGCCACCTTCTACGGCAGTGGCGAGCCCTTCGTGGACCCGGCCGGCGGGCCGGCCTGGACGGCCCAGCTGTACCAGTCGCTGGTCGACTCGACCATCGGCGGTGCCATCGCCGACCGCATCATCCCCATCCTCGGCGCCATCCTGGGGCCGATCCTGCCGCCCGATGTCCGTGAGGTCATGGTTTGACCCTGACCGCGCGACCCGCGGGCGGCCCTCCCTCCAGGTAGCGACCCACAGCCGTGACACCGTTCGAGCCGGTGGGCAGGACGGAGCTGGCTGGCGCGGCCACGGATGTGGCCAGGCACCTGCTGGGGACCGTCGTCGTGCGTGACGATGGCGCCGGACTGCGGGTCGGTCGCATCGTGGAGACAGAGGCCTATGGCGGTCCGGAGGATCGTGCC
>JBFYUV010000110.1:0-6941 GCA_041299865.1 Chloroflexota bacterium | reverse complement strand
CAGCGGTGACGGCTCCGAGCTCGAGGTCATCGCCATGACGGTCATCGGCGGCACGGTCCTCAGCGGCGGCAAGGGCACCATCATCGGGACGGTCATCGGGGTGCTGCTGCTGCGGGTCATGCGCAACGGCATCGTCATGGTCGGGGTGGACGCCCTGGCCTACAAGGTCTTCATCGGCGGCATCATCCTGGGCATGATGGCGCTCCACTCGTACATGGCCGGGCGACAGCGGGCGGAGGCGTAGTCGTGAGCGAAGACATCGTCCGCCTTGAGCACGTCGACAAGTGGTACGGCCGCGTCCAGGCCCTCGAGGACGTCAGCCTGGGCATCGGGGCCAACGAGATCGTGGGGCTGTTGGGGGACAACGGAGCCGGCAAGTCCACGCTCATCAAGATCATCGCCGGGGTGACACCACTCTCCAACGGCTCGATCTACTTCCGCGGCCAGAAGGTGGACATCCGGAACACCAACGACGCCATCGCCCTGGGCGTGGAGACCATCTATCAGGACTCGGCGCTGGTGACGCAGCTCTCCATCGCCCGCAACCTCTTTCTGGGCCGCGAGCCGCTCAAGGGCCCCCGCATCCTGAACCGCATGGACAAGCGCCTGATGGAGGACGTGGCCTCACGTCTCATGGGCGAGGTCGGCCTCACCAAGAAGATCCCGCCCAAGACGCCCATCAGCTCCCTCTCCGGCGGTGAGCGGCAGGCCGTCGCCATCGCCCGCGCGATGTACTTCGAGTCCGAGCTCATCATCCTCGACGAGCCCACCAACAACCTCGGCGTTGCCGAGACGCAAGGCGTGCTGCGCTTCGTGCGCAATGCTCGGGACTCCGGTCACTCCTGCATCTTCATCGCCCACAACATCCACCATGTCTTCCAGGTGGTGGATCGGATCGTGGTGCTGCGTCGCGGCCAAGTGGTGGCCGATGACATCGACCCCAAGAAGTCCACCATCGAGCAAGTCGAGAAGGTCATCACTGGGGACCTGGAGTTCATCGGCGGCGAGATGACGCCGTCCAGCGGGTCGCTTGCAGCGGCCGCGGCTGTCGTTGGAGAGGCTCCCCGGGCCCAGTGACCGGAGGCGGTCTCGGCATGACTCCGGCGCGTCTTCTCCTGCGCTTGAGGCTGGGCCGTGGCTCCGCCCCTCGCGGTCAGGTCTTGGCGTGGCCCACGTTGCCGTTGATGGACAGGGCGCCATCCACGAGGATCTCCTGGCCGGTGATGTAGCGCGACCCGTGGGAGGCCATGAAGGCCACCACGTCGGCGACCTCCTCCGGCACACCGATGCGCCCGAGACCGATGCGCGCGTTGTAGGTGGCGCGCACCTCCGGTGTGTAGGCGACCGCGTTGAGAGGGGTCTCCGTGGCGCCCGGAGCGACGGCGTTGACGGTGATGCCGTGCTCGGCCAGCTCGAGCGCCAGCACCTTGGTGAGACCCACGATGCCGCCCTTGGCGGTGACGTAGGCCGACAGGCCGCTGATGCCCTGCACGTCCGCCTCGGACGTGATGTTGATGATGCGGCCCCAGCCGGTCGTTCGCATGCGCTCCGCGGCCGCCTTGCAGCCGTAGTAGTAGCCGTGCAGGTTGGCGGCCAGCAGGCCGTGCCACGCCTCCGTGGTGGTCTCGAAGAAGGGCCGCACCAAGAGCCGTGCCGCGTTGTTGACCCAGATGTCGAGGTGGCCCCAGCGGTCCACGACGGCGTCCGCGAGCGCCTGGATGTGGACCTCGTCACCCGTGTCGCCTTGGAGGATGAGCGATGCGCGACCCTGGGCCTCGATGAGGCGAGCGGTCTCCGCTGCACCCGCCGAGGTGGTCAGGTAGTCGCCGGCCACGTTGGCGCCCTCCCGGGCGAGTGCCACAGCGATCGCCTGGCCGATGCCGCTCGAGAGGCCGGTGACTACGGCGTTCCGCCCGGCCAGGCTATAGACGTCACTCATGGGATCCTCCTCCTGGGGGCTTGCGGTAGCGGGCAGTCTCGGTGGCAGGTCGTCGCGATGGTCAGCCGGCGGCGTCCAGGCGCGGGTCCAGCATGAGCTTGAGCCCGTCGGCCGCGCGGGTGCGGGCGAAGGCTGTCTCCCATTGCGCGAGCGGCAGCACGTCCGTGACGAGCGGGTCGAGCACGATGTGGCCCTCGGCCACGAGCTTCTCTAGGCGCCGCCACGAGCGCGGCGTGCTGGCGAAGCCGGATGTCACGAGCAGCTCGTTGAGGCAGATGAGGTCGATGTCGAAGGCGATGGGCCGACCGGTCAGGCCGACCTGCACGTAGTGCCCGCCCTTGCGTGTCGCCCGCAGGCCGGCATCGATGCCGCGCTCGTTGCCCGAGGCGTCGGCCACCACGTCGAAGCCGCCGTCCGGCGTGACGCTGGCCAGCTCGCCCGCCTCCACGACCTCCAGCCCCAGTGAGGCGGCGATGTCCAGGCGCTGGCGATCGGCGGGGGTGCCGGAGACCGTCACCCGGGCGCCCTGGGCGCGCAGGACCTGGGCGCAGAGGATGCCCATGGCGCCGGGGCCGACCACCAGGGCCGTGTCACCGGGAGAGGCGACGGCTGGGTCGCAGAGGCACTGGGTCACGCACGAGAGCGGCTCGTAGAGCGCGCCGGCGTACTCGCCCACCGATGGGTGGACCTCGTGGAGGTTGCGGGCGGGGACCAGCACGTACGGCGCGAAGCCGCCGTTCACGTGGGAGCCGATAGAGCGTCGCTTGAGGCACAGGTTGCGCCGGCCGGCACGGCAGGCCGCGCAGCTGTCGCAGGTGTAGAAGTACGTCTCCGTGGCGACACGCTTGCCGAGGTGCTCCTCCGCTCCCTCGCCGGCCTCCACGACGCACCCGGTCAGCTCGTGGCCCATGACGACCGGCGGGTTGCTGTTGAACTCGTCGTGCTGGATGTGCAGGTCCGTGCCGCAGATGCCGGTGGCGTAGACCTCGATGACGACCTGTCCGGGGCCCGCGGATGGGCGTGGCACGCTGCCCAGGCCGACGTTCTCCGCCCCCTTCGCCTTCTTCATGAGCCCGGTCATCTGGACGCTGCTGGAGGTCGTGTCAGTCATGCCCCGATTGTAGGGTCGAGGCCGGCACCGGGGAGCCTCCGGCGCCTCAGCGAGGAGCCTCCGGCGTCCCAGCGGGGCGCCGTCAGGACGCCATGCCCGTGTCTGTCAGCGTGCCAGGCGGGCGATGCGGTTGGCGGCGCGCATGACGCGGCGTGCGGTGTCCGGCGAGGTGCGCGCCACGGCCTCCAGGGTCTCGGCCAGCTCCTCCTCGGGCAGTGAGCCCAGGAGTCGCAGGAGTCGATCGAGCGTCTCGTCGGAGATGCGCGAGAGCACCGTGAAGCCGCGGGCGATCTCGCCCGTCTCGGCCCGCGAGAGCGCCCGCAGGGCGCGGTCAAAGAGCGTCACGAAGCCCTGGATCTCCGCCAGCCAGCCGCGCAAGCGCTGCGCCTCGACGTCTGCCGGCGAGGCCACCACGACCTGCTCGGCGAGCTCCAGGCAGGTCGCCAGCCGAGGCTGCAAGGGGTCGGCCTCACGGGCCCGGCGCTCCTCCGCCACGCGCTGGAACCAGCGCCAGCGGTCGCCGACTACGCGCCAGGCCACCGCCGGTGGGCCTGGCCGAGCTTCCCGCGGGGCGTCCTCGACGCGCTCCACGAGGCCCCAATCCTCCAGCTCTGTGAGCGCCAGCGAGGCCGCCCGGTGGCTGAGGCCGAGGGCCTCACGCACCTCGCGCTCCGTCAGCAGCCGGCCCCAGATGAGCAGGTAGCCGTGCACCCGCGCGACCGATGGCGTGACGTTCCAGGCCGGCCCCATGTCACCCCAGATATCAGCGAAGGCGACGCGGACGTCCTCCGGGGTCGGGGCCTCCGCGGGGGTGGTGCTGTCGGCCTGGGCGTGGGGGAGGGTCGTCATCTCGGCACGATAGCAAGGCATGAGGCGCGGCGCCGCCGCGATCGGCGCGCGTATCTCTGGGACCGGTGGCACTCCGTGCCATGGGCAGTCGGACCGTCCGACCGCTAGCATTCGGGGACCCAGCTCGACCGAGGAGGCCCAGACCCGCCGTGACCGAACCGACGACCGAGGCCATCCGCGGCGCCCTGCGGATCGTCTCGACCGGTGGCGTGCTCACGCCGGACGATGCTGAGCGCTTCATGGTGGCGGTCCTCGATGGCCAGGTCACCCCGGCCCAGCTCGGCGGCCTGCTCATCGGGCTGCATGCGCGTGGGGAGACGGCCGGCGAGCTGGCGGGCTTCGTGCGGGCCATGCGCTCGAAGGCCCTGGCGGTGGCAGCCCCGGAGGGCGCCATCGACACCTGCGGGACCGGCGGGGACGTGCGCGGCACGTTCAACATCTCGACGGCCGTGGCGCTCGTGGTGGCGGCCGCCGGCGTGCCGGTGGCCAAGGCCGGCAACCGCGCCGTGTCCTCTGAGGCGGGCAGCTCGGACGTCATGGCAGCCATGGGCCTGCGCGTCGAACAGACGCCGGCCGACGCTGAGCTGTCTTTGCGCAAGGACGGCTTCGCGTATCTCCACGCTCCGGCCTTCCATCCGGGCATGCGCCACGCGGGATCCGTGCGCCAGGAGCTCGGCGTGCGCACGGCCTTCAACATGATCGGCCCCCTCGCGAACCCCGCCCGCCCGCGCCGACAGCTCGTCGGTGTCCCGGATGCGGAGGCGGCGCCGCGCGTCGCGGCCGCGCTCCTCGAGCTCGGGACGGAGCGCGCCTTCGTGGTCCACGGCGACCGACTGGACGAGCTGCCACTCGATGGCAGCGGCTTCATCTACGACGTCTCGCCGGCGGGCATCGCCTGGCGGCAGGTTGGCCACGATGATCACGGCCTCGCTGAGGCGCCGACGGAGACCTTGCGTGGCGGGAGCCCCGCGGCGAACGCGGCGCTCATCCTGGCCATCCTCGAGGGCCACGAGCGAGGCCCGGCCCACGACGTGGTGGCGCTCAACGCGGGTGCCTCGCTCGTGGTGGCCGGCCGCGCCGGCGACCTGCGTGACGGGGTGGCACTGGCCGCTGAGACCATCGCGACGGGCGCGGCGCGCGAGCAGCTGGAGCGGTTGCGCCGGAGCGCTGCCCTGGCCGCGGCAGCCGAAACGGCAGCCGTGGCCTCCGCGGCCGACCTGGCTGACACGGCCGAGGCCGGCTGATGGCCGCCACGACACCGACGCCAGGTTGGGCCGGCCGGGTCACGGCATCCGTGCTGGATGAGATCGCGGCCCGTCGGGCCGCCGACGTGGCCGCCGAGCTGGGCGACCGCGACCTGCGTGCCATCCGCCACGAGGCGCCGGATGGGCCCGCCCGGCGCGACGTGACCGGTCGCCTGGCCCGCTCGGGCCTGCATCTCATCACCGAGATCAAGCGCCGCTCGCCCTCGGCAGGGCCGCTGGCTGGCACGACGCTGGACGTGGCCTCCCAGGCACGCGCCTACCAGGCGGGCGGCGCCTCGATGATCTCCGTGCTCGTCGAGCCCCACTGGTTCGGTGGCTCGCTGGCGGACCTGCAGGCTGCCCGGGCGGCCACCTCGCTGCCCGTGCTGGCCAAGGAGTTCGTCGTCGATGCCCGACAGTTGCCGCTGCTGCGGTCGGCGGGCGCGGACGCCGTGCTGCTGCTGGCGGCCCTCCATCGGCCCCGGGAGCTGGCCCGCCTCGTCGCGTTGGCCCTGGAGCTGGGACTGGAGCCACTCGTCGAGGCGCACGACACGCGCGAGCTGCGCGCCGCGATCGGCACCGGCGCCCGGCTCATCGGCATCAACAACCGCGACCTGCGGACGCTCCGGGTCGACCTCGAGCTGGCCATGCGTCTACGCCCCCTGGTGCCTGATGATCGCCTCGTGGTGGCCGAGTCGGGGCTGCGCGATGCGACCACCGTGCGCCGCTGGCGAGCGGCCGGCTTCGATGCCGCGCTCGTCGGCGAGGACCTCATGCGCACCGGCAGCGACCCGGGAGCGGTGGAGGCGCGGGTGGCCGCCTATGTGGCGGCCGGCTCGGTGCCGCCGCCGGGCGTGGATCCGGCCGCCGATGGCCGTGCCCCCTTCGTCAAGATCTGCGGTGTCACGGAGCCGACTGGGTTGGCGGCCGCCATGGCGGGCGGTGCGGACGCCATCGGCCTCAACTTCGTGCCCGGCACCCCACGGGCGATCGACGAGCAGGAGGCGGCTGAGCTGATCGCTGCCGCCCGAGCCGGCGATGCCCCCGGCAACGGACCGCTCCTCGTCGGTGTCTTCGCCGACCGACCGGCTCGCGAGGTGGCGGCCGTCGCTGCACGCCTCGGCCTGGACGCCGTGCAGCTCCACGGTCACGAGACGCCCGGCGACCTCGACCGCATCCCGCTGCCGGTCCTCAAGGTACTCCACGTCCCGGCGGCCGCGCCGCTCCACGACGACCCCAGAGCCGACGACGAGGCCGACGCTGCCCCCGACCCTGGCCTCGTGGACGCTCTCGTGGCAGAGGCGGAGCGCTACCTCGCAAAGGACAACCTGCAGGCCATCCTGCTCGACGCCGCGACACCGGGCGCGCTCGGTGGCACCGGCCAACGCGCGGCCCGCGATCTCGCCTGCGCCATCGCTCGCCGCATGCCGGTCATCCTGGCCGGTGGCCTTGACGCTGCCAACGTGGCCGGGGCGCTTATCGACATCCCCGCCATCGGGGTCGACGTCTCCAGCGGCGTGGAGCCGCGGCCGCGCGACGATCAGCTGCGCGCCGGGCAGCCGCGTGCCGATCGACCCCACGACGGCCCGTCCCCTCAGTGCCCACCCGGCCGTCCGATCAAGGACCCGCTCGCAGTGGCGCTGTTCCTCAAGCGTGCCGCCGCGGCCCGACTTGACCGTCCCACCGTGCCGTTCGGTCCGCAGCCCGTGGATCCCGGCCTGCTCGAGGCTGACGCGCAGGGTCGCTGGGGAGTCGACCGTGCATTCGGTGGGCGTTTCGTGCCGGAGACGCTCATGGC
>JBFYUV010000105.1:0-3116 GCA_041299865.1 Chloroflexota bacterium | reverse complement strand
AATCGTGGTCGCTCGACGCCAGCGTGGCGCCATGCTCGCGCGCCAGGGCCGCAAGGTGGGCGTCCGGCACGAGGTTGCCTGCCGTCCCCAGCGGCTCGAGGAGCTCGCGCATGACGACCTGGTGGCGGTCGCCCGGGTGGACCACGATGACCGACGGCTGACTGAGCCAGCCGTCGATCAGGTCGAAGGCCTGCTCAGGAGTCAGTGGATCGTGGAAGACCGCGGGATGGGTGCTGAGCCGCACGAAGGCCGTCAGGACCGACCAGGCGAGGGCCACGGTCTCCGCCCCACTGAACCGCTCCTCGACCCAGCGGCAGGCCGCTTCGTGGCGCGGCGACGTGACATCGACGGCGTACAGAAGGAGGTTGACGTCCGGCAGGATCACTTGCGCTGGCGAAGCTGGCGCACGGTCTCCTCGTCTTCGAGCGCGGCATCCAGCCTGAGCGCATGGTCGAGGTCGATGCCGGGCCTGACCCCCATGCGGTAGGTCGGCAGACGGTAGGCCCGTGCCTCCGACTGCGCGCCAAGTCCGGCTCGCAGCGTGGCGTTCACGGCGTCCTTGAACGTCAGGTCGCGCTCACGCATGACCCGATGCAGCTGCGCGGCGACATCCTCGTCGAGAGTGATGGTCGTCCTCATCGAGTGAGCATAGCATCACGATTCTGATGCTTTGAGCATCATGCGGACCAGGCCCGCCCAGCCGTTCGGCGCAGGTGAGGGTCAGATGCCGCCGCTCACGACGAGGTTCTGGCCGGTCAGGTACGACGACTCGTCCGACAGGAGCCAGACCACGGTGGCGGCCACCTCGTCGAGCGAGCCCATGCGGCGCATCGGCACGGCCCCGATCATCTCGCGCTTCACCTCCGCGGGGTCGGTCGAGTAGTACTGCGATGCCGCCTGCGCCTGGAGCATCGTCTGCCGATCCCACATGCGGCCCGGGCCGATGAAGCACGGCGAGATGGCGTTGACGCGGATTCCCAGCGGTGCCAGGTCCTTGGAGGCCGCTCGTGTCAGGCTCATGACGGCGCCCTTGGAGGCGCTGTAGGCGGGCATGTTGGCGGCCCCCTCCACGCCGGCCATGGAAGCCGAGTTCACGATCGCACCACCCCGGCCCTCGGCTCGTAGCCGCCGGGCTGACTCGCGCAGCACGTGGAAGATGCCCGTGGCATTGATGCGCATGACCGTGGCGAAGTCATCGACAGAGTAGTCGGCCAGCGGCGCGATGTCGCCCTGGATGCCGGCATTGTTGAACACGAGATCCGGCACACCGAGGTGCTCGGCAGCGGCGTCGAACAGGGCTGCCACGCTGGCGGCGTCCGTCACGTCGGCGTTGACCACGGCCACGGCCGCATCACCGCTGAGCGCGGCACACTGCCGCCGGGACTCCCCCAGCCCCTCCGCAGCGATGGCCAGGTCCGTGAGGACCAGCCTCGCGCCTGAAGCGGCCAGCCTGAGGGCCACGGTCCGCCCGAAGTCGCCCGCAGCACCCGTGACAAGCGCGATCGATCCGGAGAAGTCGTATGTGGCTGGCATGGCTGGTCAGTCCCCTGTCTCGTTCGAAGTCTTGAGCCGGAGTCCATCCGGGCCGAAGACGTGGACCGGCCCGAGGACCTTCAGGAAGAGCTGGTCGCCGCGGGCGACGCTGAAGTCGGCGTCCACGCGGACGCGCACCCGGGTCGTCTGGCCGAGGTGCTCCATCTCGACGAACACGAACGTCTCCGACCCGAGCTCCTCCACGACGACGACCTGGGCGGGCACGCCAGCGGTCCCGGGTTCCAGGCCCTGGGGCCGGATGCCGATGGTGAGCTGTCCCGGGCCGACCTTCGCGAGCTGCTGGGCCACCACTGCGTCCACGGGCACCCGGGCCGACCCGAAGACGACGCTGTCGCCCTCGTGGGTCGTGGGCAGGAGGTTCATGGCCGGCGAGCCGATGAACCCGGCCACGAAGAGGTTGGCCGGATAGCGGTACAGCGTGTTCGGCTCCGCGACCTGCTGCATGACGCCGTAGTCGAGGATGGCCACACGCTGGCCCATCGTCATGGCCTCCACCTGGTCGTGCGTCACGTACACCGTCGTGACCCCCAGGCGGGCCTGCAGGTCCTTGAGCTCCGACCGGGTCTGGACCCGCAGCTTGGCATCCAGGTTGGAGAGTGGCTCATCCATGAGGAAGACCTGGGGGTGCCGCACGATGGCGCGGCCCATGGCCACGCGCTGGCGCTGGCCGCCGGAGAGCTGCTTGGGCTTGCGGTCCAGGTACTCGACGAGGTCCAGGATGCGCGCCGCCTCCATGACCTGCCGGGCGCGCTCCTCCTTGGGGACCTTCTGCTGCCTCAGCGGGAAGCCCATGTTCTGGGCCACGGTCATGTGCGGGTAGAGGGCGTAGCTCTGGAAGACCATGGCCACGTCCCGGTCCTTGGGCTGGACCAGGGTCACATCGCGATCCCCGATGTGGATGCTGCCCTGATCGCAGGCCTCCAGCCCGGCGAGCATTCGCAGGGCGGTCGACTTGCCTGACCCCGAGGGGCCTACCAGCACGAGGAACTCCCCGTCGTGGATGTCCAGGTTGAGGCGATCGACCGCGGGGGCATCGGTACCCGGGTAGATCCTGGTCGCGTCTCGATAACTGACTTCAGCCATGACTCCCTACTTGATGGCTCCCATGGATAGACCGCGGATCATCCGCTTCTGGGCGATCCAGCCGGCGATGACGACCGGCAGCACGGCCAGCGTCGAGGCTGCCGAGAGCTTCGCCAGGAAGTTGCCGCGCGTGCTCACGTTGGAGGTGACCCAGACCGGGACCGTGGACGAGTCGACGGGATTGAGCTGGACGGCCAGGAAGAACTCGTTCCAGGCGAAGATGAAGCAGAGCAGCGCTGTCGCGGCGACGCCAGGCGCCACGATCGGCAGCATCACGTCCTTGATCTGGCCGAACAGCCCTGTGCCGTCCATCTGTGCCGCCTCGATGAGCTCGCGCGGGACCTCCCCGAAGAACGAGTTCAGCATCCATACCGCCAGCGGCAGGTTCATGGCCGTGTACAGGATGATCAGGACCTGGCTGGTGTTGAGCAGGCCCAGGTCGCGGGCGATGATCCAGAGCGGCAGGATGGCGGCCACGA
>JBFYUV010000103.1:0-8069 GCA_041299865.1 Chloroflexota bacterium | reverse complement strand
CTACCGCGTGCAGCACAACCTGGGTCGGGGTCCGTCCAAGGGTGGCATTCGCTACCACCAGGACGTGACCCTCAATGAGGTGCGCGCGCTGGCCATGTGGATGACCTGGAAGTGCGCCGTGGTAGGCATCCCCTTCGGTGGCGGCAAGGGTGGCGTGCGTGTCGACCCCAAGAAGCTCTCGATGCGCGAGCTGGAAGGCCTGACGCGCCGCTTCACGACCGAGATCAGCGTCCTCATCGGACCGGAGAAGGACATCCCGGCGCCGGACGTCAACACCAATGCCCAGACGATGGCCTGGATGATGGACACCTATTCCATGCACGTCGGCTACACCGTGCCCGGCGTGGTGACCGGCAAGCCCATCAGCCTGGGTGGGTCAGAGGGTCGTCACGAGGCCACCGGCCGCGGCGGGGTGGTGACCATCGTGGAGGCCGCCAGGCACCTGGGCATTCCCATCGAGGGGGCCACGGTCGCCATCCAGGGCTTCGGCAACGCCGGTGCCATCGCCGCCTACCTGCTCGAGGACCTGGGCGCCAGGGTCGTGGCCGTCTCGGACTCCGTGGGCGGCATCCACCGCGCCGACGGGCTGGACATCAAGGCCGTCCGCAACTGGAAGGCTGAGCACGGCACGGTCGTCGGGTTCCCCGGCGCCGCGCCCATCAGCAACGAGGCCCTGCTCGAGCTGGAGGTGGACATCCTGGCCCCGGCGGCCCTGGAGAGCCAGATCACGGCCGCCAACGCCGAGCGCGTGCGACCCAGGATCCTCGCAGAGCTGGCCAACGGCCCCACCACGCCGGATGCGGACGTCATCCTGGCCAGGAACGGCGTGCTCGTCATCCCGGACATCCTCTGCAATGCCGGCGGCGTGACCGTCAGCTACTTCGAGTGGGTCCAGGACCTCAACCGCGACCAGTGGTCGGAGGCCATCGTCAACGCCAAGCTCTCCGAGATCATGGTGCGCAGCTTCGGCGAAGTGCTGGCCATGTCCCTGCGGGAGAATGTGGACATGCGGCTCGCGGCGTACCTGCTGGCCGTGGACCGCGTCGCCTCCGCGACCGCGCTGCGC
The DNA here is from genome assembly GCA_041299865.1 of Chloroflexota bacterium. GTDB lineage: Bacteria > Chloroflexota > Limnocylindria > Limnocylindrales > CSP1-4 > JAFMJV01. Next base: position 7,003 of record JBFYUV010000103.1, on the reverse strand, counting down.
GGCATCTACCCTTAGCCGTAGCGGACGAGGCCCATGGAACGTCTGGACCACGAGGAGCAGTTCCTCTTCAAGCAGGAAGTGCAGCAGCTAGCCGAGGCCCTCGGCGAGAGCGGTGCCCTGGACAATGTCGAGGACCTGCTCACGGACGTCATCACCAGCCCGCGCTTCGATTCCGAGGTCTTCACGCTGGAGCGTTCGCTCCAGGTGATGTTGGGGGCGCGCCCCGGGACCACGCTGGTCGGCCTGCTGACGGTCTCGCCGGAGGTCTTCGACCAGGTGGCTGAGGTGCGCATCGCGGCGGAGACGCTGGACCGGCTGCGGGCCTGGCGGGCGCGCTTCGGCCTGGCCATCGACAACGCCCTCAACTTCCTCAACAACCCCGACGGCATCCAGGGCCACGACTTCTCGACCCAGACCGCCAACGTCGACGAGCGCCGCGTCCTGCAGGGTCGGCTGACGCTCGTGCGTTACAACAACGAGCCGCAGTTCTTCCTGGCTGACGCCCACGTCTTCTACGGGCTCATCGCGGACATCCTCGAGCAGCTCGGCCCGCACACCGACGAGGATGCCGTGGACGAGGAGACGCTGGCGCGGCTGCGAGAGGCCCTCGACCGCCTGGAGCGCAAGCTGGCCTCGCGCGAGCGCCGCTGACGGCGGTCCCACAAGGACTGATGACGTGGACGGGCGTCGGCGTCCGTCCGGTCGATGCGGCGTGGGCCCGCCGATCGCCGCTGGGTCGATCGCCGCAGGGTCGCCGCCGCTGGGTCGCCGCGAGGTTGATTGCCGCTGAGCGGCAGATCTCGACGTGGTGCCGACTCCGGACGCTCGGATTCGTTCGGTCCCTGCCGCTGGCTGGCAGAGACTGACGATCCCTGCCACTTGGTGGCAACAATCAGCAGGTTCGGCCCCATTCTGGTCGAGATCTGCCGCCACGTGGCGATCGGGGCTGGTCACGCATGGGCGCAGTGGCGCAGGGCCCGCCCGCCCAAGCCTAGGCCTCGGCGAGGAGCCCTCTCGCCACGAGCAGCCCTCTCGCCACGAGATCAGCGCGCAAGCCAGCGGCGCCCCGGAAGTGGTGGGTCTCGATGCCCAGCGCCCGGGCGGCCACGATGTTGGGCTCGTGGTCATCCACGAACAGGATGTCCTCGACCGCGAGGTGGTACGTCTCCAGCAGGTAGCGGAAGATGGCCGGGTCCGGCTTGGCCAGCTTGACCCGCCCGGAGACGACGACGCCCTCGAACCAGTCGAGCCATTCGTAGCGCTCCTCGGCGTGAGGGAACTTCTCGGCCGACCAGTTGCTGAGCGCGTAGAGCGGCACCTTGCGCTCGTGCAGCTCGCGCAGGACGGCCACCGTGTCCTCGTGGGAGCCGACCAGCGTCTCCGCCCAGCGCTCGTCGTAGGCGCGAAAGATCTCTGCCCACTGCGGATGCTGCTCCACCAGGTCGGCCATCGCGTCAGCCCACGAATCGCCGTGGTCGCGGGCCAGGTTCCAGTCGTGGTTGAGGACCTCGGCCAGGATGGTCTCCATCTCGGCCTCGCGGCCGGGCATGACCTTGCGCAGCAGGTAGCGGGGGTCCCAGTCCACGAGGACCCCGCCCAGGTCGAAGACGACGGTGTTCACATCCCCATGCTAATCGGCTCCGCGTCGGCGTACCCTGTGGCTCATGCGGCAGGTCTACCTGGCGGCCACGGGCATGAACCGTGGCAAGACCACGTTCGCGCTGGGGCTCCTGGCAGCACTCCTTGAGCGCGGCCTCTCGACGGCCTTCACCAAGCCCGTGGGCCAACGCTACGCCATGGTGGATGACATCCCCGCCGACGAGGACGCCATCCTCATGCGGGCCACCTTCGGGCTCGCCGACCCCTACGAGCTGATGAGCCCCGTGCACATCCCGCGCGGCTTCACCAAGGCCTTCATCCGCGGCGATATCGTGGAGGACCTCGGCGCGCGCATCGAGGCCGCCCATGCACGTCTCGCCGAGGGCCGCGAGGCGCTGCTCATCGAGGGCACCGGGCACGCCGGGGTGGGCGCCGTCATCGGGCTCTCCAACGCGGTCGTGGCGGCCCGCCTTCGAGCACCGGCGGTCATCGTCAGCGAGGCTGGCGTGGGCCGGCCCATCGACGAGATCGTCCTCAACGCAGCGCTCTTCGCACAGCACGGCGTGCCCCTTGCCGGCGCCGTCGTCAACAAGGTCGATCTCGACGCCGACCCCTCACTCATCGACGTGCTGCGCGGCGGGCTGGCGCGTCACGGCATCGAACTGCTCGGCGTGCTGCCCTACCGGCCCATCCTCGCGCACCCCACCCTGGCCATGCTCCTCGAGCAGATGCACGGTGAGCTCCTGCATCCGGGCGATGACATGGACCGGGCCATCGAGCACGTCGCCATCGGCGACATGGAGCCGGCTCACATGGTCGCGCGCTTCGGCCCGGGCACGCTGCTCATCCTGCCCGGCGACCGTCGGGATGTCGTCGCGGCCGCCGTGACTGCCCATCGAGGGCAGCAAGCCCTGCGCCCGCGAGCCCTGCGCCCGCGAGCTGACCGACCGGATCCCCAACGCGAGCACGCGCCCCTGACGCACCGCCCAGCCGACCCGGCCACGGTCTCGCTGACGGGCATGGTCTTCAGCGGCGGCATCCGGCCGCGCCAGCGCGACCTCGACGCCCTGCGCGGGGCCGGTCTCTTCGCCTACCTGATGGAGGCCGAGACGTACGAAGTGGCCAGCCAGGTCCACGGCCTGCTCGTCAAGACGCACCCCGCCAACCGCGCCAAGATCGAGGAGATCAAGCGCCTCGTGACGGACCACTTCGACGTCGACGGGTTACTCGAACGGCTCGACAGCTTGACACGACGGGCAGGCTGGTCAGGACGCTCTACTTGGATCGTGCGCCGCCGCTGAGGCATCGCGTGTCCGGGCACCCGTGGCGGCCCGGGCCTGAAGGACCGGCTACGTTTCCGTGCCCAACAGGACGTTGTCGATGAGCCTCGTCGTGCCGAAGAAGACCGCCAGCGAGAGCAGTGCCGGTCCCTCCACGCGCCGCACCTCGGCCAGGGTCAGGGCGTCCGCGCAGGAGACGTACTCCACCTGGGCGGATGGCTCCGTGGCGATGATCTCCTCCACGAGCCCGCGCAGCACATCAGCCTCGCGCTCACCCTCATCCCAGGCCTGTCGAGCGGCCGTGAGCGCGCGATGGAGCACCGGTGCCGCCCGACGCTCCTGCGGAGAGAGGTGCACGTTGCGTGACGAGAGCGCCAGGCCGTCGGGCTCGCGGACGGTGGGGCAGGGGATGACCCGCGTCGGGAGCGCCAGGTCGCCGGCCATGCGCCGGATGACCATGACCTGCTGGGCATCCTTCTGCCCGAAGTAGGCCCGCTCGGCACCGACGAGCGCGAAGAGGATGGCCACGACCGTGGCGACCCCGTCGAAGTGCCCCGGTCGAGCGGCGCCCTCAAGCGGTGCCGCCACGGCGCCGATGCGGACGAGCGTGTCGAAGCCCGGCGGATAGACCTCCTCGACGTCCGGCAGCCAGACGATGTCCACGCCCTCGGCCTCGCAGATGGCCAGGTCGGCGCTCGTGTCCCGCGGGTAGCGGCTGTAGTCGGCGGCGTCGTTGAACTGGCGGGGGTTGACGAAGATCGTCACGACGACGGTGGCGCTCTCCGCGCGTGCCCGGCGCATGAGCGCCCGGTGGCCAGCGTGGAGCCAGCCCATGGTGGGCACCAGGCCGACCGGCCGGGGCATGCCGGCGAGGGCTACGCGCAGCTCCTCCCGGGTGCGCAGGACCAGGGTCATGCGCCGGCGCTTCGGGCAGGGCGGCCGTGGCGGACGCGGCGGCCGGGGCAGCCCCGGGGTGGCCCGAGGGTCATCGAGTCGTCCGCCGCCGTGGCCCGAGGGTCATCGAGTCGTCGGCCGCCGCGGCCTGCTCAGAGATCCCGGTCGAGCGGGATGGCCAGGCTCATGTCCGGCTGGTCGAGGCTGGAGCGCCCGAGCACCTCGGCCAGCACAGCCTCGTCCATGGCGCTCGACTCGGCCTCGCCTGGGAACTGGCCGCTGGTGACGGCGTCGCGATAGGCGGCCACGGCCTCCGCGAGCGCCTTGCCGATCTCGCCGAAGCGGCGCGCATGGCGCGGCGTGAAGCCCTGCGTCAAGCCGACCACGTCAGTGACCACCTGGATCTCCGCCGAGGTGTGGGGGCCGGCACCGATACCGATGGTGGGGATGCGGAGGCGCTCGGTGATGGCCCGTGCCAGCTCCGCGGGGACGAGCTCCAGCACGACCGCGAAGGCGCCCGCCTCCTGGACGGCCAGGGCATCGGCGATGAGCTTGCGCGCGGATCCCTTCGAGCGGCCCTGCACTCGGAAGCCACCGAGCTGGTTGACAGCCTGCGGCGTCAGGCCGATGTGACCCATGACGGGGATGCCGGCCGTGACGATGGCCTCGATGGTCCGTGCCGAGCGCACGCCCCCCTCCACCTTGACGGCCTGCGCATACGCCTCGGAGAGGAAGCGTCCGGCGTGCTCGACCGATTCTGCCTCCGAGACGCCGTAGCTGAGGAAGGGCATGTCGCCCACGACGAGGGCCCGCTTGGCGCCGCGCGCCACCGCCCGCGTGTGGTGCAGCATCTCGTCGATGCTGACACGCACGGTCGTGTCGTAGCCGAGCATGACCATGCCCAGCGAATCGCCGACCAGGATGAGCGGGATGCCGGCCTCGTCCACGATGCGGGCCGTGGGGAAGTCGTAGGCCGTGATGGTGGCGAAGCGCTGGCCCTCCTCGTACATGCGAGCGATGTCCGAGATGGTGATGCGCCGGTCGGGCTTGCTGCTGCTCATGTCGGATAGCGGGTGGCTGGAGCGGCTGACGTGGCTGGCTTCATCGGCTCAATGATGCACCGCCCGGCGCGCGCAGGCGCAGCAGGCGGTCGAGCAGGTCGTGGGCGACCTGCGCCTTGGTCCCCGGAGGCCACGGCTCCGGGGGCTGGCCGGGCACGATGAGGGTGACGCGGTTGGTCTCCGTGCCGAAGCCGGAGCCGGGCTCCGAGACGTCGTTGGCCACGAGCAGGTCCACGCCCTTGCGGGCGGCCTTCTCGGGTGCGCGCTCCAGCGAGCCCGTCTCCGCGGCGAAGCCCACGATGAGCGGCCGGCGCGCCGGGTCGTCCGCAGTGCGGGCCAAGGCTGCCGCCTCGGCCAGGATGTCCGCCGTCGGTTCCAGCTCCAGGCGCAGGCCCTCCGAGCGGGCCAGCTTGGCCGGCGCGACGGTGCGCGGCCGGAAGTCGGCCACCGCGGCCGCCATGACGAGCGCGTCGCAGCCGGGCAGGGCGGCCAGCACCGCATCACGCATCTGCGCCGCTGTCTCCGCCTCCACGACGACGGCGCCCTCCGGCGGGGCCACGCTGGTGGTGCCCTTCACGAGCGTGACGCGAGCGCCACGCAGCAGCGCTGCCTCCGCGATGGCGAAGCCCATCCGGCCGCTCGAACGGTTGCCGATGAAGCGCACCGGGTCGATGGGCTCGGCGGTGCCGCCGGCGCTGACCACGATGTGCCAGCCGGCCAGGTCGGCGGAGCGGGTGGCGCCCGTGCGTGGCGGACGGGCCGACGGGTCCGGCTCCCGGACCGGTCGGCCGGCGATCGCGCCGGCCACGGCCTCCACGAGGAGCGGCAGGGCGACAAGGCGTCCGACACCCACCTGGCCCGAGGCCAGCAGGCCGGAGGCCGGGTCCACCACCGTGTAGCCGAACTCGCGCAGCCGTGCCACGTTGCCCACGGTGGCTGGATGGACGTACATGTCGCCGTCCATGGCCGGGGCCACGACCACCGGTGCCCGGGTGGCCAGGCAGGTGGCCGTGATGATGTCGTCGGCCAGGCCGTTGGCCATGGCGCCCAGCCAGCGCGCGGTCGCCGGAGCCACCAGCACCGCATCGGCGGCATCGGCGGCCACGATGTGGCTGATGCGCCGGTCGGCCTGCAGCTCCAGGGGGTCGAGCATGACGGGCCGGCCGGAGAGCGTCTCCATGGTGAGGGGGCCGATGAAGTGGGTGGCGGCGCGGCTCATCATGACCTGCACCTCCGCCCCGGCAGCGATGAGCTGGCGCAGCAGCTCGGCGGCCTTGTAGGCAGCGATGGAGCCGGTGACGCCCAGCAGGATGAGGCGTCCCTCGAGTGGTCGATCGGTCATGGCAGCGCTCCAGCTCCTGGTCGGGTGGCGATGTGCTCGGCCAGCAGGCCGAGGCCCCGCAGCACGAGCTCAGGGTCCAGCACGTCGGCGATGGCGGGCAGGCTCGGGCCGGCCGGCTGGCACCAGGCCGCGCGTGCCCAGGGCACGGCCGCGTAGCCGCCGGTCACCACGACCTTGGGCGCTGCCGGCCCCGGCGAAGGCGGGTCGATGAGGCCGACCTGGCTGGTGAGGCGCTCGCGCATGCGCACTGCCAGCTCGCGGACGGCGCCCAGGTGGCCGATGACGATGCCGCTCTGGAGCGCCGCGGCGGTGTCCGCGCCGATGGCGTCGTCGGGCAGATCCAGCTCCACGCGGGGCAAGCGGGCCGTCCCGTCGGCCAGGGCATGGGCGGCCAGGCCGAGGCCCGGCAGGATGGCGCCGCCGAGGAAGAAGCCGTCGGCATCGACGGCATCGACCGTGGTGGCCGTGCCGAGGTCGACCACGATCACCGGCTGGCCGTGGAGGATGCTTGCCGTCCACCCCGCGAGCAGTCGGTCGGGGCCGGTCAGGTCGGGCCGCGGCAGCGCCGTCAAGAGCGGGATGCGGTCTGCCGTGGCGACGGCCAGGGGCAACCCGAGCGCCTCTGCGGCGCGCTCCAGGCGGGCTGTCCAGCGGTCCACGACGCTGACGGCCACGATCGAGGTGGGAGGCACCGGCGCCTTCTCGGCGAGGATGCGCAGCCCCTCGGTGAGGTCAGCCGTGGACGCCGCCGAGGGGTCCAGCCGGCCCGATCCGTGGATCGTGCCGCCGTCGAGGAGGGCGGCCTTGGCAGCGCTGTTGCCGATGTC
>JBFYUV010000101.1:0-5681 GCA_041299865.1 Chloroflexota bacterium | reverse complement strand
CTCACCCACGCCCCACAGGCGCGCGATGGGAAGCGGCGCCAGGAACGCGGCCTCCCGGCCCGGCTCGACGATCACCAGGCCATCCGGCTTCTCCAGGTCCGAGGCCACCTTGGCGACGAGCTTGGAGGTGGCCAGGCCGACCGAGGCAGTCAGCCCGAGCTCGTCACGGACGACCGCCTTGATGGACCGAGCGATTCGCGCAGGGCTGCCATGGAGGGCTTCCGAACCAGCCACGTCGAGGAAGGCCTCGTCGATGGAGATGGGTTCGACGGCCGGCGTGAAGCGACGCAGGATCTCCATGACCTGGCGACTGACGGCCGCGTACTTGCGACCGTCGACGGGCACGAAGACGGCCTCGGGGCACAGCGCAGCGGCCGTGCGCAGGGGCATGGCCGAGTGGATCCCGAAGCGTCGCGCCTCATAGGAGGCCGCGCTGACGACACCGCGATCAGTGGGAGCACCCGCTCCCACGATGACGGGTCTGCCCCGCAGCTCGGGACGATCCCGCTGTTCGACGGACGCGAAGAAGGCGTCGAGGTCGACATGCAGCGTCGTGGCGGGTCTCACCCCGCCATGATGCCGTGGCGAGCAAGCCCGTCGGTGGGCTAGCCCTTGGGCTCGACCGCGACCGTGACCTCCGAGGTCATCTCCGGAGCGACGCGGATGGCCACCTTGTACGTTCCCAGCTGGCGGAGCGGCTCATCCAGGTCGATGCGATGGCGATCGATCTCGATGCCGCGGCGCGCCAGCGCGTCGGCGATGTCCTTGGCCGTGATGGAACCGTAGAGCTTGCCGCCCTCGCCGACCTTGACACCCATCGTCAACGTCGTGCTGCTGATGCGCTGGGCAGCGATCTCGGCCTCCTCACGCTCGCGCTTGCGCTGCTCCTCGCGGCTGGCGATGTCGTGCTGCCAGGCGCGGAAGGCCCCGCCCGAGGCCGGCACAGCCAGACTCCGCGGGATCAAGTAGTTGCGAGCGTAGCCGTTGGTCACATCCTTGAGCTCACCGCTCTTGCCCACCGACTCGACGTCCGCTGTGAGGATCACCTTCACGTTCTCAGAAGCCTCCTAGGTATCGCTACTGCTCGATGATGCCGCGCTCTGCCAGCTCGACGCGCAAGACGCTGGCGCTGGTCTCCATGAGGGCCGGCAGGCGGCGGGCGAGCGACCGGACGGGCATCGGGAGCAGGCGCCGTGCCGCTTCCATGTCCCGTTCGAGCTCGCGGCCATCGATGCCGAGCGCGTACATCTTCTCGATCATCACGTCTCGCGGGACCCCCTCCAGGAAGAGGTCCAGGGCGATGATAGTGACCATCACGTCATCGAACCTGCTGATGATGGGGATCCAATCGGGGATGACGTCGATGGGTGCCACGATGTAGGCCCCCGCCATCCCCAGGATGGCCTTGCGCGACCAGGGCACCCGTCCGTCGAGCGCCAGCTCGATGAGAAGCCGTCCGTAGATCGGCGCTCGCTGCAGGAAGGGCAGGAAAGGCCAGAAGCTGAGCGCGGTCAGCCCCAGCCGGAAGGTGGTTCGCAGGACCATCGGGAGCGCGAGTCTAGCACCGCTGCCGCCCGCGGCACGCATCGAGAGTCAGCCGGACACCGGCGCGCCGCTTGGCATGGTCGGTCGTGAGCGTGCGCACTGTCGCAGCATGATGCGTGCCGCTCCGGCTCGGACGCCCTTGACATTCGAACAGGTGTTCGGTAGCCTTCACGAAAGGAGGTCGCGTGACCAAGCACGACGCGCTACGCAGACAGCGGATCATCGAGTACATCGCAACCTCGGTCCGGCGCAGCGGCTACCCACCGTCGGTCCGGGAGATCGCGGCGGCCGTCGGGCTGGCCTCGACGTCCGCCGTCCATCACCACCTCTCGGCGCTCGAGCGGGAAGGCCTGCTGGAACGGGATGCCACGCAGTCCCGGGCCCTGCGACTGAAGCCGGCGGCCCTCCTGGGAAACGGCGGCACTGACATCCTTGGGCCGGATGAGCGTCGCTATCCCATCCTCGGTGAGATCGCCGCAGGCGGGCCGATCGAGGCCTACCAGGATGCCAGTGAGACGATCTCCATCCCGGACATGATCAACGTCAGCGCTGCCACCTACGTCCTTCGGGTACGCGGTGATTCGATGGTCGATGCCCACATCATGGACGGCGACCTGGTCGTCATCCGCGAACAGCAGACCGCGCAGGACGGCGACATCGTCGTTGCCCAGGTCGAAGAGAACGCCGTCACGTTGAAGCGGTTCTTCAAGGAACGCGACCGGGTTCGCCTGCAGCCTGCCAATGACCGCTATGAGCCCCAGTACTACGATGCCGTGCGCATCCAGGGCAAGCTGGTGGGCGTCATCAGGAGGGTGGACTAGGCCCACCTGCTTCGCCGATGGGGTGTTGTCCACGGCTTATCCACAGTGCTCGTGGAGAGTCAGTGCGGACGACCTGCGGACATGCCCGCGATCGTTGGTGGAGATGGTGCTTGCGTGCGCCCATCTCGACCATGAACATGCCGAGGGCGTGAGGTGATGCCCAGCTGAGCCACAGCCACCCTCTGGAGAGATGCGTGTCCATCGACCGTCTGCCACCCCAGTCCATCGAGGCCGAGCAATCGGTCCTGGGTGCGCTGCTCATCGACCGGGACGCGGTCATCGAGGTCGCCGAGCTGCTTCAACCGGGTGATTTCTACCGCCAGCACCACGGCACCATCTACGGGGCCGTCGTGGATCTCTACGAGCGGCGCGAGCCGGTCGACATCGTCACCGTCAGTGAGACGCTGGAGCGCCAGGGACGCCTGGATGAGGTCGGTGGCACGGCATACCTGACGAGCCTCATCAACCTCACCCCGACGGCCGTCAACGCGGTGCACTACGCGCGCATCGTCGAGCGCAAGAGCGTGCTGCGGAACCTCATCAGCGCGGCGGGTCGCATCGCCGGGCTGGGCTACCAGGAAGATGGAGACGTCGGAGAGGTCATCGACCGAGCCGAATCGGAGCTCTTCGCGGTCAGCGAGAAGCGTGTGCAGTCCGGGTTCGCGCCGCTCAAGACACTGCTCCACGACGCCTACGACCGCCTGGACTACCTCCACCAGCACAAGGGTGAGATCAGCGGCATCCGCACAGGGTTCGCGGACCTGGACACCATGACCACGGGCCTCCAGAAGTCGGACCTCGTCCTCGTGGCGGCGCGGCCATCCATCGGCAAGACGAGCCTGGCACTCAACTTCGCGGAGCACGCGGCTGTCAACGAGGGCAAGGTCGTCGGCGTCTTCAGCCTCGAGATGAGCAAGGAGCAGCTGGTGCTCCGGCTGCTCTCGTCGGTGGCCAACATCGACTCGCAGCGCCTGCGCACCGGCTTCCTGGAGGAGATGGACTTCGCGCGGCTGGCGCCGGCCATGAACAAGCTGGCCGAGGCGCCCATCTTCATCGACGACACGCCGAACATCAGCACCATGGAGCTGCGCACCAAGGCGCGGCGCCTGCAGGCCGAATCGGGCCTGGACATGATCATCGTGGACTATCTGCAGCTCATGCAGGCGAGCGTGCAGACTCGGGAGGCCAACCGGGTCCAGGAAGTCAGTGACATCTCGAGGGGCCTCAAGGCGCTGGCCCGAGAGCTCGAGGTCCCGGTCGTGGCCCTATCTCAGCTGTCCCGGCAGACCGAGACGCGCGAGAAGGGCGAGCCTCGGCTGTCAGACCTCCGGGAGTCGGGCGCATTGGAACAGGACTCCGACCTGGTCATGTTCCTCTGGCGCGACAAGGAGCGTGGCGCTGACGACCAGGAGCGCGACGGGGAAGTCATCAACCTCAGGCTGGCCAAGCACCGCAACGGCCCGACCGGCGAGACGAAGCTGTGGTTCAGGAAGCGCCAGACCCGGTTCGTCTCCTACGCCGAAGAGGAGCACTACGCGGATAGCTCGTACGCGTAACCTCAGCGTTGGGCCGTGTTCGGGTGCCGACGGCAGCTCGGACTGCCTACACTCGATGTCCCGGTCGAGAGGTCCAAGCTAAGGAGCGCAGCATGGGTGTCATCATCATCCGCGAGATGGTCGGCAGCAGCCCGGAGTCGTGGAGCGCTGCGGCAGCTGACGCCGTGTCTCGCGCTTCCCACACGGTGCGCAACATCCGCCAGGTCGAGGTCGTGCGCCACACCGCTCGGGTCGATGAGGGCCGCATCGTCGAGTTCCAGGTCGAGCTCAAGATCCACTTCGAGTACGAGGGTGCTTGAGGGGGGTTATCCACAGTCTGCCTAAGTGACGGATGAGACTGACCCCGGATGATGCGGGCATGCCGAGTGAGCCGCTGACATCCGAGACAACCACCAGCGCCCCCACGCCACCCGCAGCACATCCGCCTGCCGCCGCTGAGCGATCGGGCGAGGTGACGGGCCATCCCTCAGGGCTGGCCATCATCGCCAGCAAGATCTCGCCTGCGATCGAGGGCCGCCTCGTCCTGACGCGTGCGCGGCTGGTGGGCTGGCTGGAACAGCAGGCACACGCCCGAGTGATCCTCCTGACGGCAGAGGCCGGCTTCGGCAAGTCGACGCTGCTCAATGACTTCGCCCGGCGTTCGGACCGGGCGTGCATCTGGTATCGCCTGGAATCCTCGGATGGCGACTGGATCACCTTCCTGAGCTACATGGTGGCCTCGCTGCGTGGAGCCGTCCCGGGCTTCGGACGGGCGACGGAAGCACTGCTGCGCAACGTGGCGGCCATGGGTTCGTCGAGGGAACTGGTGCTGGCGCAGTTCCTGTCCGACCTTGGAGAGGTCGGCAGCAGAGAACTGCTCGTCGTCCTCGATGACTACCACCTGGTCGGTGAGTCGGCGGACGTGCGCATGATCGTGAGTCGGCTGATCGACCGTGCTCCGGCCGGCATGCGCTTCGTGCTGGCCGGTCGTGGTCGCCCCAACCTCGCACTCGGGCGCATGATCGCCCAGGGACGCGTGGCGGAGCTGACCACCCACGACCTGCGGTTCTCACGGCCAGAGATCGAGGAGCTCTTCGCGACGGCCTACCTGCAGCCGCTCGACCAGCGGGCACGCGAAGTCGTGGCCGAGCGGACGCAGGGTTGGGCGGCCAGCCTGCAGCTCGTGGCCGCTTCGATCGCTGTCAGTCGCCCCAGCGAGGTGGCTTCGTTCATCGAAGCTCTGAGTGGGGCCACGGGACCCATCTACGACTTCCTTGCCGAAGAAGTCCTGGCCCGCATGGCGCCGCTCACCGAGCGCGTGCTGCTGCACGCCTCTCTCCTTGACCGGGTCACACCCGAACTCGTCACGGCTGGACTATCGGTGAGCGACGAGCCCATTGACCGGGACGTGGTGGCTGCCCACTTGGAAGACGCGCGTTCACTGGGTCTTCTGGGAGAGGCTGAGGCTGAGAGTGGCGGCGCGCGCATCCATCCCCTGTTCCGGGAGTTGCTGGAGCACCATCTGGGCCAACTGACACCGCCCGATGACATCAAGGCCATGCACGCTGCCATCGCCCTCTCCGCTGAGAGCAGCGCCTGGCTGGCGTCTGCCAAGCACTACGCACTGGCGGGCATGGATCGCGATGCCATGCGAGTCCTTGGTTCGGCGGCCAGCGAGGCCCTCGGGACCGGCGGGTGGGGCGCGGTCGTGGAGGTCGTGGCGCTCATGCCCGACGCCACGCCCCCTCCCGCCGTTGAAGTGATCAAGGCACGGGCCCTC
>JBFYUV010000100.1:0-2668 GCA_041299865.1 Chloroflexota bacterium | reverse complement strand
TGGCCCGTAGGGCAGGGGAATCCGTCCTCGTCCTCGGTGACTTCGATGCCGATGGCCTGACCGGGCTGGCCATCCTGACTGAGGCGCTGCGTTGGCTCGGTGTGGTGGCGGAGCCGTACGTCCCCCACCGCACCTCGGAGGGTCACGGGCTGTCGATGGCCGCCGTGGCGCGCGCCCGCGAGGCTGGCCACACGCTCATCATCACCGCGGACACCGGCTCCACCAGCCTCACGGAGGTCGCTGCGGCACGGCAAGCCGGGATCGACGTCATCGTCACCGATCACCACGTCCTGGGCTCGCAGCTGCCGGACGCCGCGGCCCTCGTGAACCTGCAGCGGCCGGACAGCCACTACCCGGACCGCCGCCTCTCCGGTGCTGGAGTGGCCTTCAAGGTGGCACAGCTGCTCATGGGTGGTCAGTCCGGCGGCGCTGCGGCAGCCCTGGAGCTGGCGGACCTGGCCGCCATCGGGTCGGTCGCGGACGTGGTGCCTATCACCGGAGAGAACCGCGCCATCGTGCGTCTCGGCCTGCGCCGGCTGGCTCTTGCACCCCGCCCCGGCCTGGCGGCTCTGCTGGCGGCAGCGCGGCTTGATACCGATGACCTCTCGACCGACGACATCGCCTTCGGGCTGGCGCCGCGCATCAACGCCATGGGCCGCATCGGCGATCCGTCCATCGCCGCGGCCCTGCTGCTGGCGCGGGACGATGGCGAGGCTGCGGGCCTGGCCGCACAGCTGGAGGCCGCCAACCTGCAGCGCCGCGCCCTGACCACGGCGGCCATGACGGACGCTCGCGCGAGCCTGCAGGCGACCATCGGCGACGAGGCCACCCCGGGAGACGCCTTCATCGTGCTCCAGGGAGATTGGCCGGTGGGCATCATCGGCCTGGTGGCCGGCCGCCTCGCGGAGGAGACCGGCCGCCCGGTGCTGGTCCTCTCGAGCGCCGTGACCCCCTGGCGAGGCTCGGCACGCAGCGCCGGCGGCGTTGACGTGGCCGCCGCCCTGGAGGCCTGCCGCGACCTCCTGGAGCGCCACGGCGGCCATCCTGCCGCCGCCGGCTGCCACGTCGAATCTGGATCCGTCCCGGAGCTGCGCATCCGTCTGGCCGACTTCGCCGCGAGCCAACCCCCCAGCGACCCGCGGCCCACGCTCGCCATCGACCTCGTCCAGAGCGCAGTTGACACGGATTACGTACTCTTGCGCGAGTTGGCACCGCTGGAGGACGCCGCTGAGGCACCTCCGCTCGTCGGCGTCGCGGGCCTCGTCGTGGTTCGTGCCCGTGTCGCGAGCGGCGGCCATACCCAACTCACGCTGCGCAGAGGACGAGACGTGGTCGACGGCATCAGCTTCGGTCGGGCCGATCTCGCCGAGCAGCTCACGGAGGGTCTCGAGATCGACGTCGTGGCGCGCCTCACCAGCCGGACCTTCGCGGGCCTGGAGACACTGCAGTTGGAGGTGCGTGACGTCGCCCCTGCGGGCGCGCTGGGTGGCCTCCGAGCTGCCGCTGGGAGCGGGAGAGACAAGCCATGACGAGGCCACCCCCCCGCCCGCCCGCGGGCGCCGGTGGGCCGTACCCGCCCCCGGGGGGCGGTGGCGGGTACCCGCCCGAGCCACCGCCGACGGGATACGGTCGCCAGGTCCCGCCCGGCTCGGCGTCCGGCTACAAGGAGCCCGTCTACCGCCCGCCCTACCTGCCGGCCCAGGAGCCGTTGCCCGGGCGTCCGCGACCGCCGCGCGGTTCGCCGGTCATCGCCCCGTTGTTGGCCCTGGTCGGCCTGCTGCTGATCGGCGGCGCCAGCGTATGGGCCGTGTCCCTCCTGGGCGTGGATCTGACGCGCCTCGGCACCTCCGCCAGCCCATCTCCTCGGGAGGGCGTGGTGGCCGTCGCCTCGCTCGATCCCGCTGCCACCAGCCGGCCGACCCCGGCCTTGGTCGTGGAGCCGGATCCCACCGTCGAGCCCGATATCGTGGAGCCGCCGCCGGACCAGCGGGCGGACGTGAAGGGCACCATCGTCTTCAGCCGTGCGGGAGACATCTGGGCGGCGTCGGGCCGGGAGTTACGCCGGCTCACTGATGCCGACGCCACCAAGTCCGATTCGAGCCCCACCTGGTCACCGGATGGCAAGCGCATCTACTTCATCCGCACCACCCGGCGGCCGACCGCCAACTCGCGACCCGGGGGCCTCTACACCCTCTACGTCACGGACGTCTGGCGCATGAAGGCGGATGGCTCCGATCGCGAAGAGGTCTACGATTCGCTCATCAAGGATGCCGCCGGAACCTGGTTCAGCCACGTGCTGCAGCCCGACGTCAGCCCCGACGGGGTCACCCTGGCTGTCATGAGCGATGGCCCGGACGGCAGCGGACCGGTGGAGCTCCACCTCCTCGACAGCCGCAGCGGCCGATTGCAGAAGGTGGCGGCGCCGGCCGACGGCGAGCTGGGTCACAACGATCCTGCCTTCAGCCCTGACGGAGGCAAGATCGCCTTCACCTACAACAACGCCCAGGGCACTGACGGCGTGCCGCGGATCGGCATCCACACGTGCCGGACACGCAAGGACTGCGCCGCCGGGCCGACCAGGCTGCTGCGTCCCGGCTATGCCCATCCGTCCTGGTCACCGGATGGCGAGTGGCTGGCGGTCGAGGCGACCCGCGGGACCGGTCGTGAC
>JBFYUV010000096.1:0-11516 GCA_041299865.1 Chloroflexota bacterium | reverse complement strand
GGCCCGCCAGAAGGCCATCCTCCTGGCCATCCCCGACACGCTGGACCTGCTGACCATCTCCGTCAAGGCCGGCCTCGGCTTCGATGCCGCCCTGGGCAAGGTCGTCGAGAAGACCCAGGGGCCACTCACGGATGAGTTCCGCCGCACGCTGGCCGAGGTGCGCATCGGCAAGTCACGTCGCGACGCACTGCGCGAGATGGTGGCCCGCACCAACGTGCCGGCCCTCACCAACTTCATCAGCGCCATCATCCAGGCCGAGCAGCTCGGCGTGGCCATCGCCCGCGTCCTGGAGGTGCAGTCCGAGCAGCTGCGCATCCAGCGGCGCCAGCGTGCCGAGGAGATGGCGGCCAAGGCGCCCATCAAGATGCTCTTCCCGCTCGTGGGCTGCATCTTCCCCTCGATGTTCATCGTCATCCTGGGGCCGGCCCTCATCCTCATCATGACGAACCTCGGCGGCGTCTGAGCGACCGCGGCATGACCAGCCGGAGGACGGGCGCCCTGCGGGCACGCCGACGCTCTGATGACGCGATCGTGTGCCGCAGCCTGTGGCTCGGGGAATCCTTCGGCCAGCGATTCATGGGCCTCATGGGACGGGCGTCGCTGGCCGACGGCGAGGGCCTCTACCTGCCCACCTCCAGCATCCACATGTTCTTCATGCGCTTCGCCATCGACGCGCTCTTCGTGGCCGCCCCGGGTGCGGATGGAGCGCGCCGTGTCGTGGGCATGCGTGAGCACCTCCCGCCGTGGCGCGGGATCGTGCTACCCGTCCGGGGTGCCCAGGGGGTCATCGAGCTGCCCGCCGGCACGCTGCGAGCCCACGGCGTCCGGCTCGGTGATGACGTGGTCTTCGAGCCGGGCGGGGCGGATCAGCCGGAGCGCAGCGCCGCATAAGCCGCTCGCGCCACCATGACGCATGGTGCTCGCCCTGCTGGACTTGCTGGTGCCGCCACGCTGCCCCGGATGCGGGCGAGAAGGGGCCGTGCTCTGCGGCTCGTGCCGCCGACCGCTGCAGCGGCGCCTGCAGGAGCCGCCGGGTGGCCCGCTGGGCGCGCCCGCGGCCATGCCAGCCGGTCTCGTACAGGTGGAGTGGTGCGCCACGTTCAGCGGTCCACCTCGGGCGGCCATCCATGCCCTCAAGTACCGCGGCGAGCGTCGTCTCGTGGGGCCCTTGGCGGCCGCCTTGGCCGATCGCTGGCGGAGAGCTGCCGCTGGCGGCGATCTGCTGACCTGGGTTCCGGTGCATCCCTCACGGCGCCGCGAGCGTGGCTTCGACCAGGCTGAGCTGCTGGCCCATGCCATGGCAGCGCTGGTCGGCATACCCATGGCCCCCTGCCTGGAACGGCGACGGCAGACCACCGCCCAGCACTCGCTCGGCCAGCTCGAGCGCGCCGGCAACCTGGCGGGCGTCTTCGCCGTCCCGGATGCCGAGCGCCGGCACGTCACGGACCGCTGGGTCGTGGTCGTGGACGACGTCCTGACCACCGGGGCGACGCTGGCCGGCTGCGCCAACGCCCTCCTGAACGCTGGGGCGGCGGCCGTCTCGGCCATCACGGTCGCGCGCGACCGGTGATCTCAGTGAGGAGCCCTGGCTGGCGCCATCATCGGACCTGAGGACGCTGGGCTGGCTCCCGCGGCGGTGACGCCCGGCATAGAATCGAGCCATAGCAGAGGAGATGCCGGTGCGAACCACGATCAGAGGCAAGAGCCTGACCGTCTCCGAGAAGGACAGCGACTACATCGAGCGCAAGCTGCAACGCCTCGAGCGCATGCTGGACGAGCGCTGCGAGGCCGACGTCGAGCTGCGACTGGAGGGCAATCGCAAGGTCGCGGACAGCCACATCGTCGAGGTGTCGCTGCTCATCGATGGCCTGTCACTACGTGGCGAAGGGGCGGCGTCCACCTTCAGGGCCGCCACCGACGAGGTCGTCGACAAGCTCGAGCGCCGCACGGTGGACGCCAAGGAGCGGCCGCGCGACCGACGCCGTGCCGAGCAGGTGCGCTTCGAGGCTGCCGCTGGTCCCGGGCCCGGCGAGGAACGCGAGATGACCGAGGAATCTCGGGTCGTCAAGGTCAAGCGGTTCGCCATCGAGCCCATGTTCGAGGAGGACGCCATCTCCCGGATGGAGGAGTTGGGCCACACCTTCTTCATCTTCGTCAACGCCGAGAACGAGCGGGTGGCAGTGCTGTACAGGCGCCGCGATGGACGCCTCGGACTCATCGAACCGGTCATCGCAGGGTCCTACCGCCCATCCGAGTGACGCCGCGCCCGCGGGTACGGCCGGGTTCCGCGGGACCTGGCGCCATCGGGGCCCCGTACGAATGGACCATTCCTCCGGCGCATCCAGGCACCGATGATGGGCTCTGCCGCCGAACGGTGGCTGCACCGGGACACGGACCCGGGTGCTCGGATGATCGGTCGGGGAGCCATGAGCGTCCAGAACCCACGGGCCTTCAACGAGTGGCTTCGAGCGCAGCTCAAGGCCAAGAAGATGTCCCAGCGCCAGCTCGCGCTGCAGTCCGGAGTCGATCACTCCACGATCTCGCGACTGCTGCGCGGTGATCGAACGCCCTCGCTGGGCACGGCCACCAAGCTGGCACGCGGCCTCCGCGAACTGCGCGACGACAGCGATTCTCCCCAGTACTTCGGCCTGACGTCATCTGCGAGCACACATCCCACGGCTCGCGTCGAGTACGCGCTCCGCTCGGACGACCTGATGAGCGAGCCGCAGGTCCGGCAGGTGATGGAGTACTACCTCGCGCTGCGCATGCGGCGCCTGTCGATCCGCCAGACCGGTCGCTACGCGCCGGTGCGCCCGGTGGCTGCCGTCCGATCGGTGGCATCGGCCGGCCCGCTCGACAAGAAGAACTGATCCTGCGGCGCGCGCCGCTGCCCGTCTCCCGAACGTACCCCCTCCGTGAGCGCGGATCGCACGTGGACCAGAGGCTCACGACGCGGTCGGAGCCCGTCAGGCGCGGGTCGTCACCGCTGCGAGGACCCCACGGTCGGCCCCTGCTGCTCCACGGCCGACCCTTGCCCCTTGACCTTGGGTGACAGCAGGTAGGCGATGAATCCCAGGATGACGACCGAGAGGACGCTGATGGCGCGGTCGACCAGTGCGATGGCGGCAGCCTCGGTCGGGTCGGCCTGGTAGATCACCGTCAGCAGGCCGACGATGCCGGCCTCGACGATGCCCAACCCGGCTGGCGTGAAGGGCACGGCCGTCAGCAGCGAGGCCACCAGCGCCACGAAGAAGGCGCCGCTGATGCCCAGTGAGATATCGAACCCGAGGGCATCGACGACGAAGAGCAGGCGCAGGGCCTCCGTCGTCCAGATGAGCGCGGTGAGCAGTCCGACCAGCGGCACCTGGCGCCGGTCGACGGAGAAGACGCCCTCCTCGAAGCGCTCGTAGAGGAGCACGATGCGAGCCGGCAGGGGGAGCCGATGGACGAGGCGCTGGCCGAAGTTGCGCAGCGTGAAGAGGGCCAAGGCCAGCCCTAGCACGACCACGACGCCGATGCCCATGATGACGCGGACGGTGTCCGAGAGACCGTCGCGGAACGACCAGAAGGCGGCCAGCAGACCGAGTACCACGATGGCCACCAGGTCGAAGACGCGCTCGATGAAGATCGTGCCGAAGGTCGCGGAGAGCGAGACCGGGAAGTTGATCTTGAGCAGCCAGGCCCGATAGACGTCACCTAGCTTGGCCGGGACGACGCTGTTGACGAGCCAGCTGACGAAGATGATCTCCGTGGCGTCGCGCACCCCGACGCGCGCGCCGATGCCGCGCAGGAGAATCGACCAGCGGTAGCCGCGCAGCGGGAAGCCCACGTAGTAGACCGCGAACGCCAGCAAGAGCCAGGCCGGGTTCGCGCTGAGCACGTAGTCGATGAGGACGTCGAACTGGAAGCCTGGCAGGGCCACCACGAACAGCAGCAGGACGAGGATCGGAACGATGATGGAGGCCTGCGTGCGCCGGTCGCGCAGCCGCTTGCCGATGGGCACCGCTCCCGCCGCCAGGTCCTCCTGCACGAGCGGGTAGTCGACCACGGCCTCAGTCTCCAGGCCCGGACCGACCTCGAGCGCCGACGCCAACGTGGCGGCAGGCCCGACTGCCTCGGCCGGCTGGCCCGGGTCGCGCGGCAGACCCGGATCCTGGGGACCCATCGCGCTCACGCCGTGCCCCCGACACTCGGTGTCGCCGTCTGGCTCGCGCGGATGCGGCCGTTGCCGCGCAGCCGCTGCACCAGCTTCGCGGCGGGCGTCCAGAGGCGCACGTAGTACGAGGCGCGTCCGGGCATGGGCTGTGCCTGCGGCAGCAGCGCCAGCAGCTCGGCAGCGGTGGCGAAGGGACCCGGGAGGATGGTGCTGGCGATACCCAGCTCCATGATGCTGTGGGCATCCGAGGACGCGACTCCGGGCAGCGAGTGACGGGCCGCGAAGGCAGCCGCCTGCGGGTTGGCGTCTCGATAGGCACGCGCGTTGTGCGTCTCCACGTAATCCACCAGCGTGGCCAGCTCCTCCAGCCTGCCCACAGCCCCAGCGGTCCTGCTGCCCCCGGAGGAGCGGAAGCCATCGAACGGATGCGGCAGGCCCACGAGGCCGCCCTGCTCGTGGATGGCCGCCGCGGTCTCAGCCGCGCTCATGCCCGGCGCCACAGCCCGCTGCAGGAAGAGCCCGATGAGGTCGCCGTCGCGGCTGCGGACTTCCTCGCCCACGATGACCACCAGTCGATCGCCGGCCAGCTCGACGGCACGCTGGGCGCCGTCGATGCGTTCATGGTCCGTGATGGCCAGATGGGTCAGGCCCAGGCGCAGGGCCCGCTCCAGCATGGACCTCGGGTCGGCCAGCGAATCGAACGAGGCCCGGCTGTGGGAATGGAGATCCGCGAAGCTCCGCGTGCCGCTGGCCGGGCTTCCGGCCGCCAGTGCCATCGGCTAGAAGCGCTGGACCAGGGAGTTCTTGAAGAACTCGAAGTGCTCCATGGCCAGACCCGTCCCGAGGGCCACGCAATTGAGGGCGTTCTCGGCGACGTGACAGGGCACGCCGGTGACCTGGGTCAGGAGCCGGTCGATGTTGCGGAGCAGCGAGCCACCGCCGGTCATGACCATGCCCTTGTCGATGATGTCACTGGCCAGCTCGGGAGGCGTCTCCTCGAGCACGGCGCGCACGGCGGTCACCACCTGCTGCAGGGGCTTCTCGATAGCCTCCATGACCTCGGAGCTCGTCAAGGGGATTGTGCGTGGCAATCCGGCCACGAGGTCGCGGCCGCGAACGTCCAGCGTCAGCTCACGCTCCAGCGGCAGGGCCGTGCCGATGGCGATCTTGACCTCCTCGGCCGTGCGCTCGCCGATCATGAGGTTGTACTTGCGGCGGATGTAGCTGGCGATGGCTTCGTCGAAGCGGTTGCCTCCCACGCGCAGCGAACGACTCACGACGATGCCGCCCAGGGCCACGACGGCGATCTCGGTCGTGCCACCCCCGATGTCGATGACCATGTTGCCGGAGGCGCCGGAGATGGGCATGTTGGCCCCGATGGCGGCCGCCAGGGGCTCCTCGATGAGATACGCCTCTCGAGCGCCAGCCTTGAGGGCGGCGTCGCGCACGGCGCGCTTCTCCACGCTCGTGACACCCGAGGGCACGCAGACCATGACCTCCGGCTTGGTGAAGCTGCGGCCGGCCTTGCGGATGAAGTAGCGCAGCATGGCCTCGGTGATGACGTAGTCGGCGATGACGCCGTCCTTCATGGGCCGGATGGCCGAGATGTTGTCCGGTGTCCGGCCGATCATCTCGCGCGCTTCTTCGCCCACGGCGAGGATGTGGTGACTCTCGCTGACGGCCACGACCGACGGCTCACGGATGACGATGCCCTTGCCCTTCACATAGACGAGCACGTTCGCGGTGCCGAGGTCGATGCCGATCTTCATGCCGTGTCAGGTTTGCCCGTGGCCGCCGCGGGCACGATGTGCGCGCCGAGGTCGAGCAGCTTGCGCTCGATGTCCTCGTAGCCGCGCCGCACGTGGTGGACGCCGCTGATGGTGGAGGTGCCTTCGGCGGCCAGTGCGCACAGGATGAGCGAGGCGCCGGCGCGCAGGTCGCCCATCTCCAGGTCGGTGCCATGCAGGCGTGACGGGCCGCTGATGGTGGCGTGATGGGCATCCGTGACCTCGATGTGCGCCCCCATGTGGCGAAGGTCGGTGAGCCACTCCAGGCGGTCCTCGAAGATGGACTCGTGGACGGTGCTGCGGCCCCGGGCCTGGGTGAGCAGCACCGAGATGGGCGGCTGGAGGTCCGTGGCCAGACCGGGGTAGGGCGCGGTCTCGATGTCCATGGCGCGATAGGCGTCGCTGCCGGGCTCCGCGCCGCGGACGGTGATGCCCTCGGCAGTATCGCTGACGTCCACACCCACCTCCCGCAGGACGTCGAGGAAGGCACCGATATGGGTCGAGGGGGCGCCGCGCAGGGTGACCTCGCCGCCGCTGATGGCGGCGGCCACGGCGAATGTGCCGGCCTCGATGCGATCGGCGACGACGTGATGCGTGGCGCCACGGAGGCGGCGTCGCCCCTCGACCTCGATGACGTCGGGTGCCGTGCGCTGCACGTCAGCGCCCATGGCCTGCAGGAAGCCGATGAGATCGTCCACCTCGGGCTCGCGCGCTGCCGGAAGGATCGTCGTGTGGCCGTCGGCCAGGGTCGCCGCCAGCATGGCGTTCTCCGTGCCCATCACGGTGACGTGAGGGAACACCACGTGGCCGCCCCGCAGGCGGCCCGGCGCCTGCGCGAAGTAGTAGCCGTTGCGATAGCCGATGGTGGCGCCCAGGGCCTGCATGGCCTCGACGTGGAGATCTACCGGCCGCCGCCCGATGCGGTCGCCGCCGGGGTTGCTGATGATGACGCGGCCGAAGCGCGCCAGCAGAGGACCGAGCAGGATGAAGCTGGCGCGCATCTTGGCAGCCGCCTCGAGCGGCACGAAGAGCCAGTCGACATCGCCCGCCGAGACCTCGTAGACGCTCGGCTCGGGATGGTCCACCACGACCCCGAGGTCGCGCAGGAGATCGGCCATGAGCACGACGTCCGCGATCTCGGGCACGTTGGTGAAGCGGCACCGCTCGCCGGTCAGGGTGGCTGCGGCGAGCAGCTTCAGGGCTGCGTTCTTGGAGCCGCTGATGGATACCTCGCCACGCAGCGGATGACCGCCCTCGATGCAGATCGTCTCACGCGGCACCAGTGGCGCCTGGTACTCCCAGTGGAAGGGACGTGCTTCGGCCATGCCGGTCAGGGCCGTCGCCGCGGGCCCTCGCGGTGCCGGCGTTCGGCGACGCGGATGCGCAGCAGCGCTCGCTCCATCGATGCCCGTGCCTGCACCAGATCGGCCGGCTCCTCGAAGCCCTGCTGGATGGCCCGCTGGGCCCCGTTGCGCGCCTCCTCTGCGGCCTCCAGGTCGATCTCCGAGGAGAGGTCCGCCAGCTCGGCCATGATGACGACCTTGTCCGGGCGGACCTGGACGAAGCCGCCGGCGATGGCGAAGAACTCCTCCTGCGCGCCCTTGCGGATGCGCAGCTCACCCAGGCCCAGCATGGAGAGCAAGGGGGCGTGGTGTGGCAGGACGCCCAGCTCGCCCTCGACACCGGGGCAGAAGACGGCATCCACCTCGTCCGCGTAGGCCAGACGCTCGGGCGTGACGATCTCAAGCAGCAGCGGCATGCCTACCCTCCCCTGCCGGTGCCGGCCACGGTCAGCTGGCCTCCAGGCGGGCCGCGTTCTCGCGCACCTGGTCGAGCGTGCCAGCCAGGAAGAAGGCCTGCTCGGGCAGGTCGTCGGCCTTGCCCTCCAGGATCTCCCTGAACGAGGTCACGGTGTCCCTGATGGGTACGTACTGGCCCTCACGACCGGTGAACACGGCGGCCACGAAGAAGGGCTGGCTCATGAAGCGCTGCAGCCGGCGGGCGCGGGCCACGAGAGCCTTGTCGTCCTCGGACAGCTCATCGATGCCGAGGATGGCGATGATGTCCTGGAGGTCGCGGTAGCGCTGCAGGACGCGCTGCACCTCGCGGGCCACGTCGTAGTGCTCCTGGCCCACGATCAGCGGGTCGAGCACGCGCGAGGTGGACGTCAGCGGATCCACGGCCGGGTAGATGCCCAGCTCGGTCAGGTAGCGCTCCAGGCGGATGGTCGAGTCGAGGTGGCCGAAGGTCGTGGCGGGGGCCGGGTCGGTGTAGTCGTCAGCGGGCACGTAGATAGCCTGCAGGGAGGTGATGGAGCCCTGCTTGGTGGAGGTGATGCGCTCCTGCAGGCCCGCCATCTCGGTGGCCAGGTTGGGCTGGTAGCCCACCGCGGAGGGCATGCGACCGAGGAGGGCGGAGACCTCAGAGCCAGCCTGCGTGAAGCGGAAGATGTTGTCGATGAAGAGCAGCACGTCGCGGCCTTCATCGCGGAAGAACTCGGCCATCGTAAGGCCCGTGAGTGCCACGCGGAGGCGGGCGCCGGGCGGCTCGTTCATCTGGCCGAAGGTCATGACGGTCTTGGCCATGACGCCCGACTCGACCATCTCGGCGATGAGGTCGTTGCCCTCCCGGGAGCGCTCACCGACCCCAGCGAAGACGGAGTAGCCGCCATGCTCCTGGGCAACGTTGCGGATGAGCTCCTGGATGATGACCGTCTTGCCCACGCCTGCGCCGCCGAAGACGCCGATCTTGCCGCCCTTGGCGAAGGGGCAGATGAGGTCGATGACCTTGATGCCGGTCTCGAACACCTCGGTGGCGGTGGCCTGTTCCTCGAACGAGGGGGCCGCGCGATGGATGGGGTAGGTCAAGGCCGTCGTCACCGGGGCCTGGCCGTCGATGGTCTCACCGAGCACGTTGAAGACGCGACCCAGCGTCTCCGGGCCGACGGGTACGCTGATGGGCGCGCCGAGGTCCACGGCCGGCGTGCCGCGCGATAGACCGTCGGTCGTGCTCATGGCCACCGAGCGCACCCAGTTGTTGCCGAGGTGCCGCTGGACCTCGCAGACGATGGGGGCGCCGGCGGCGTCGATGCGCACGGCGTTGAAGATGGCCGGCAGTTGCCCGGCCGGGAACTCGACATCGACGACCGGCCCCGTGATGGCGATGACGCGGCCGACCGCACCTGCGGCCGCTTCGGGCTTGCTTGTCGTGGGTTCCGCCATGGGGGTCGCTTCCTCCGTGACCGGACCTCTCGGTCCGGGTGTCGTCTGGTCAGGCATTGCCCGCGCCGGTGGCGATCTCGATCATCTCGCGCGTGATGTTCGCCTGGCGCACCTTGTTGTAGGTGAGGGTGAGGTCGTCGATGAGCTCCTGGGCGTTGTCCGTGGCGTTGCGCATGGCCACCATACGCGCTGACTGCTCGGAAGCCGTCAGCTCGAGGACGGCCTGGAAGAGCCGCGTCGCGACGTAGCGCGGCAGGAGCTGCTCGAGCACCTGCCTGGGGCTGGGCTCGAAGATGAACTGCCGGCCCGGGATGGCCTCGTCATCCGGATTGGGCTTGATGGGCAGCAGCCGCGTCATCTCGGGGCGCTGCACGAGCGTCGAGACGAAGGCCGGGTGGACGAGGTGCACCTTGGCATAGGTGCCGGCCAGGAAGTCGTCTGAGATGAGCCGTGCCAGGGGCAGGATGTCGGCGAAGGCGGGCTTGTCGCCGAAGCCCTCGAACGAGGCTGCGATGGGCACGTGGGCGCGACGCATGGCGGCCGTGCCCTTGCGCCCCACGGTCACCACGCTGAGGTCACCGGCGGAGGTGGCGATCTCGCGAGCCGCGAAACGGATGGTGTTGGTGTTCAGCGAGCCGGCCAGGCCGCGGTCGGTGGTGAAGAGCACGATGAGCCGCGCCCCGGGCCGCTCCTCGGCCAGCAGCGGATGATGCTCGTCATCGAGCACGGCCGCGACATCTGCGAGCACCTCGTCGAGCTTGTCGCTGTAGGGCCGCGACGTCAGGGTGGCGTCCTGGGCGCGCTTCAGCTTGGAGGCAGCCACGAACTGCATGGCGCGGGTGATCTGCTTGATGTTGCCGACCGATCCGATGCGACGTCGGATCTCGCGTTGGCTTGGCACGAGCGGGTGCCTTCCTCCTGACTAGACGGTGAAGGTTTCCTTGAAGGCCTCTGCCGCACTGCGCAGCGAGTCAACGATGTCATCGTCGAGGGCCAGCTTCGCGGCCAGCGCGGTGAGGACGTCGGGGCGCTCGGCCTCCAGGAATCGGTAGAAGCGGGCTTCGAAGTCCCGGACCCTGGCGGCCGGGACATCATCGAGGTAGCCGTTCGTGACGACCCACAGGATGGCCACCTGCTGCTCGACGGCGAGCGGGCTGAACTGGGGCTGCTTGATGACCTCGGAGATGCGCTCACCGCGGGTCAGCTGGTCGCGCGTCGCCTTGTCCAGGTCGGAGGCGAACTGGGCGAAGGCAGCCAACTCGCGATACTGCGCCAGGTCCAGCTTGAGCGGTCCAGCGACCTTCTTCATGGCCTTCGTCTGGGCCGCCGAGCCCACGCGCGAGACGGAGATGCCGACGTTGAGAGCGGGCCGCTGGCCCGCGTTGAAGAGGTCCGATTCGAGGTAGATCTGGCCGTCAGTGATGGAGATGACGTTGGTGGGGATGTAGGCCGAGACGTCGTTGGCCTGCGTCTCGATGATGGGCAGCGCGGTCAGCGAGCCACCCCCGTTGTCCTCGTTCAGGCGCGCCGCGCGCTCCAGGAGCCGGCTGTGCAGGTAGAAGACGTCGCCGGGGTAGGCCTCGCGACCGGGCGGACGGCGCAGCAACAGGGCCATCTCGCGGTAGGCCCAGGCGTGCTTGGTGAGGTCGTCGTAGACACACAGGGCGTCCTTCACGAGCCGGCCGTCGATCTCGACGCCGACCTCCATGACGTACTCGCCCATGGCCGCACCGGTGTAGGGCGCCAGGTACTGCAGCGGTGCCGGGTCCTCGGCGCCTGCCACCACGACGATGGTGTGCTCCATGGCCCCGAACTGCTCCAGCACGGCCACCGTCTTGGCCACCGTGGAGAGCTTCTGGCCGATGGCCACGTAGATGCAGACGAGACCCTTGCCCTTCTGGTTGATGATGGCGTCCACCGCCACGGTGGTCTTGCCCGTCTGGCGGTCCCCGATGATGAGCTCACGCTGACCGCGCCCGATGGGGATGAGGGCGTCGATGGCCTTGATGCCGGTCTGCACGGGCGTGTCCACCGACTTGCGGCTGATGACGCCGGGTGCCACGCGTTCCACGGCGCGAGTCGCGGCGGCCGTGATGGGCCCCTTGTCATCGATGGGCCGGCCCAGGGCGTCCACGACGCGACCGATGAGCCCCGGACCGACCGGCACCTCGACGACGGTTCCGGTGGTCTTGACGGTGTCACCCTGCTTGATCTGAGTGTAGTCGCCCAGGATGACCGCGCCGACCGTCTCCTCTTCGAGGTTGAGCGCCATGCCCTTGATGCCACCGGGGAACTCCAGCAGCTCGGAGGACAGGGCACCCTCGAGACCGTAGATGCGGGCGATGCCGTCAC
>JBFYUV010000095.1:0-8618 GCA_041299865.1 Chloroflexota bacterium | reverse complement strand
CACGTGCTGCAGCTCATCATGGACAGCCTGCGCTACTGGATCGAAGAGATGCACGTCGATGGCTTCCGCTTCGACCTGGCCTCCGCCCTGGCCCGCGAGCTGCACGCCGTGGACCGCCTGTCGGCCTTCTTCGACATCATCCAGCAGGACCCCATCATCCGGACCGTCAAGCTCATCGCCGAGCCCTGGGACGTCGGTGAGGGCGGCTACCAGGTGGGCGGGTTCCCGGCCCACTGGGCGGAGTGGAATGGTCGCTACCGGGACACGGTGCGTGACGTGTGGCGTGGCCAGCCGGACATGCTGCACGACTTCGGCCGCCGCTTCACGGGCAGTGCAGACCTCTACCAGGACGATGGCCGACGGCCCTCGGCGAGCGTCAACCTCGTGACCGCGCACGACGGCTTCACGCTGGCCGACCTCGTCAGCTACGACCGCAAGCACAACCGCGCCAACGGTGATGGCGAGCGCGACGGGGAGTCGCACAACCGCTCCTGGAACTGCGGCGCGGAGGGTGCCACCGACGATCCCGCCATCCTCGCCTTGCGCGCCCGGCAGCAGCGCAACCTGCTGGCCACGCTCTTCCTCTCCCAGGGCGTGCCCATGCTCCTCGGCGGCGACGAGCTGGGCCGTTCCCAGTCGGGCAACAACAACGCCTACTGCCAGGATTCCGAGCTCTCGTGGTACGACTGGGCCGCCATCGACGAGCCGTTGCTGGACTTCACGCGCCGCCTCATCGCCCTGCGTCGCGCCCACCCCGTCTTCCGGCGTCGACGCTGGTTCCTCGACGGGTACCCAGGCCCCGGGGGCGAGCATGGTCCGCCCGACATCGAGTGGCGCCACCCGCGCGGGTCGCGCATGCGCGACGAGGACTGGCACACGGAGAGCGCGGCTGCCATCGCCGTCTATCTCTCGGGCGGTCACCTCGTGGACACGGATGGACGGCCGATCGTGGACGGCTCGTTCTACCTGTGCCTGAACGCGGGTGGCACGGACCTCGAGTTCCGCCTGCCCGGCGAGGATCTCGCGCGAGGCTGGGCCACCGTCCTCGACACGGCGGCCGGGCAGCCCTTCGGGCCGTGGGCGGGACCTCCACTGGCGGCCGGCCAGGCTCTCCTCGCCACGGCCCACTCGCTGGTGCTGTTGCGGTCGCTCGAGTGACCGCCGGGAACCTCGCGCCGGGCCCACGAGGGGCGATCCTCGAGGTGGCATCATCGCCGCGTCAGGGTGCGCAGGACGGGAGGTCGGTGGCGGCGTTGGGCGAGGGCTGGATCTGATGGCTGAAGGTGAGAGACGAGCGCCCCGCCCACCCAGTCGGGGGGGTGCCGGCCTGGGTCCCGATCCGCAGTGGTACCGCGATGCCATCATCTACGAAGTCCACGTGCGCGCCTTCATGGACGGCAACGGGGATGGCATCGGCGACTTCGAAGGCCTGACGGCTCGCCTCGACTACTTGGCGGACCTCGGGGCCACGGCCATCTGGCTGCTGCCGTTCTATCCCTCGCCGCTGCGCGACGACGGGTACGACATCGCGGACTACACGAGCGTCCACCCGGACTACGGCAACCTGCGCGACGCGCGCGCCTTCATCCGCGAAGCTCACCGCCGCGACCTGCGGGTCATCACCGAACTGGTCTTCAACCACACCTCCGACCAGCACCCCTGGTTCCAGCGCGCTCGGCGCGCCCCGCCCGGGTCGGCCCATCGCAACTGGTACGTCTGGAGCGACACCCCCGACCGATATCGCGAAGCGCGCATCATCTTCAGGGACTTCGAGGCCTCCAACTGGTCCTGGGACCCGGTGGCGGGCGCCTACTTCTGGCACCGCTTCTACAGCCACCAGCCGGACCTCAACTTCGACGAGCCTCGCGTGGGCCGCGCCCTGCTCGACATCGTGGACTTCTGGCTGGAGGCCGGCGTGGACGGCCTGCGCCTGGACGCCATCCCCTACCTCTACGAGCGCGAGGGCACCAGCAGCGAGAACCTGCCCGAGACGCACGCCTTCCTGAAGCGATTGCGCCGCCATGTCGACGAGCGCTTCACCGACCGCATGCTGCTGGCTGAGGCGAACCAGTGGCCAGAGCTGTCGGCGGCCTACTTCGGGGACGGCGACGAGTGCCACATGGCCTTCCACTTCCCGCTCATGCCGCGCATGTTCATGGCCCTGCGGATGGAGGACCGGCACCCCATCATCGACATCCTGGCCCAGACGCCGGACGTGCCCGAGACGGCCCAGTGGGCCCTCTTCCTGCGCAACCACGATGAGCTCACGCTCGAGATGGTCACCGACGAGGAGCGCGACTACATGTACCGCGTCTACGCGGCCGACCCGCAGTCGCGCATCAACCTGGGCATCCGCCGCCGCCTGGCGCCGCTGCTGGGCAACGACCGCCGGCGCCTGGAGCTGATGTACGGGCTGCTCTTCTCGCTGCCCGGTACACCGGTCATCTACTACGGCGACGAGATCGGCATGGGGGACAACGTCTACCTGGGAGATCGCAACGGCGTGCGCACGCCCATGCAGTGGTCCCCGGACCGCAACGCTGGCTTCTCCTCCGCCGATCGGCAACGCCTCTACCTGCCTGTGGTCACCGATGCCGAGTACCACTACGAGGCCATCAACGTGGCGGCCCAGCAATCCAACCCCCAGTCCCTGCTGTGGTGGATGCGGCGCATCATCGCGCTGCGCAAGCGACACCCCGCCTTCGGGCGCGGCTCGCTGCGGTTCCTGCACCCCGGCAACCGTCGCATCCTGGCCTTCATCCGCGATGACGGCGACGAGACGCTCCTCGTGGTCGCCAACCTGTCGCGCTACGCCCAGTGGACCGAGCTGGACCTGGCTCCATACGCCGGGCAGGTGCCCGTCGAGCTCTTCGGCGCCGTGGAGTTCCCCCGCGTCGGCAGCCATCCCTACCTGGTCAACCTGGGGCCGCACTCGTTCCTGTGGTTCCGCCTCACGCGTGACCCGCTGGCCGGCGAGGGGCCGGCCTGGCACGAAGGCGACCTTCCGGAGCTTCGCTGGCGTGGCGACCTGGCCCAGCTGCTGCGCCGACCGGGTGAGCAGGTCGCCGACGTGCTGCTGCGCTGGATGCTCACCAGGAGCTGGTACCGGGGTGCTGGCCAGGCCGTGCAGGCGGCCCGTGTCAAAGAGGTCCTGGTCATCCCGGCGGCTGACCTGCCGGTCGTCCTGGCGGCCGTGGAGGTCAGGTATCGCCACGCCGAGACCGTGACGTACCTCGTGCCGCTGACCACCCGCCGCGCGCCCGACGCTGGCGATATCGCGGACGAGACCGCCCAGGCCGTGGTGGCCCGTCTGGCGGGCTCCGGCGAGCCGGCGCAGCTGCTCGACGGCAGCCAGGTACCGGGCGTCTTCGAGACGCTGCTCCAGATGGTCGTCGGCCGGCGGAACGTGCGCACGACGCAGGGTTCGCTCGTGGGGCGTCGAGAGCCAGGGCTGACCGCCCACGCGGGACGTGGCGCTGGCACACTCCGCGCCAGGCCCATCCGCGAGCAGCCCTTCACGTCCAACAGCCTGGCCTCGTACGGCGACCGGCTGGTCATGAAGCTCTACCGCGTGCTCGAGGAAGGACCGAACCCGGACCTCGAGCTGGGCCGCTACCTGGGTCGGCACGGGGTCCGCTGCGTGCCGGCCGTGCTTGGCTCCCTCGAGCTGACGACGCGTGGGTCACGCGCGACCGCGGCCCTGGCCATGGTGCAGGCGTATGTGCCCCACGAGGGCGACCTCTGGGGCGCCACGCGAGATGCCGTGGAGTCGTTCCTGCACGACGTCGAGGCCGAGATCGAGCCGCCCGAGCTCGACGCGAGTGGGCGGGGCTTCCTGCTGCGCCTGTCCCGACGGGAACCGCCCGCCAGCGCCATCCGCCTGCTAGGCCCGTCGCTGACCACCGCCGAGACGCTCGGCCGCCGCCTGGGGGAGATGCAGGGCGTCCTGGCGGCCGCTGACCCCACCGATCCGGGCCTCGCGCCGGAGGCCATGTCGCCCTTCAACGTGCGCTCGCTGTACCAGTCGATCCGGGGCCGGGTCCATGCCGCCCGAGAGGCGCTGGAGGCCCGGCGGCCTTCGCTGCCACCTCGCGAGGTGGCCGCCGCGGACGCGGTCCTGGCCGCCCTGCCCGACGCCGAGGCACTCCTGGTGGCCCTGCGCGACCAGCGCCTGGACGCCCAGCGCATCCGGGTCCACGGCGACCTGCACCTGGGGCACGTCCTGGACACCGGCAGCGACGTCGTCTTTCTCGACTTCGAGGGCGACAGCGGGCGGCCCCTCAGCGAACGGCGACTGAAGCGCCCGGCCCTGGTCGACCTGGCCAGCCTCGTGCGCTCCATCCACTTCGCCGCCCACTGGCCGACCGTCGAGCGAGAGTCGCTGGGGACGGACCTGGAGGCGCAGTCGCGCCGGGCGTGCTGGTCCACGTTCTGGTTCCAGTGGATGTCGGCGGCGTGCGTGCGGGGCTATCGCGCGGCGACCGAGGGCGCGTCGTTCCTGCCCGCCGACGACGAGGCCTGGTCGGTGCTCTTCGAGAGCCTCCTGGTCGCACGTGCCTGCGATGAGCTCACGTCCCGCCTGGGCCAGCGGCCCGACTGGCTGGGGCTGCCCCTGGCTGGCCTCGACGAGCTGCTCGGCGGGCGCTCCTGAGTCACCCAACGGACCCGCCAGGTCGTCGATCGACGCCCGCCCGACGACCACTGCCGTCCGTCTCGAGGGCTGCCTGCCGCACGCCATCGCCCTGATGTACGATCGGTGGACACCGGCCCACCCCCACCGACAGCGTCAGGCGCCTCTCGACCGCCCTGCGGTGCGAGGGGCGCTCCCTTCGATCGGAGCCAACCATGAGCGCAGCAGAGCGCGGCGACGTCTCCCCGGCGGCCGCCGCTGATGTCGATGACGATCTGGAGTTCGCGGCGGCCCGCAAGGGCTCTGCCGAGGAGCTCCTGGACGCCGATGCCCATGACCCCCTGGACCCCATGCGCCACTCGGCCGCCCACGTCATGGCCGAGGCCGTCATGGACCTCTTCCCGGGTACCAGGTTGGGCATCGGGCCGGCCATCGAGGGTGGCTTCTACTACGACTTCGAGATGGCACGTCCGCTGACGCCTGAGGACCTCGGGGCCATCGAGACGCGCATGGCGGCGTCCGTGGCGGCAGACCACCCCTTCGTGCGCCGAGAGTGGGACCCCGACGAGGGTCGTGCCTTCCTCGAGGCGGCCGGACAGCCCTACAAGGTGGAGATCCTTGATGACCTGCGGGCCGCTGCCGCGCAGCACGGTGAGCCGCCGCCGCCGGTCTCGACCTATCAGCACGGGCCTTTCGTCGACCTCTGTCGCGGCCCACACGTGGAGTCCACCGGCCACCTGGGCCCCTTCAAGCTGCTCTCCGTGGCCGGTGCCTACTGGCGCGGCAGCGAAGAGCGGCCCATGCTGCAGCGCATCTATGGCACGGTCTGGTCCAGCCAGGAGGAGCTCGACCTCTTCCTCTGGCGTCGCGAGGAGGCTCGCAAGCGCGATCATCGCCGCCTCGGCGTGGCCCTCGATCTCTTCAGCTTCCACGACGTCAGCCCCGGCTCAGCCTTCTGGCATCCCAAGGGCTGGACGCTCTACCGGACGCTCGAAGCGGCCATGCGGGAGCTGCAGGAGCGACGCGGCTACCAGGAGATCTACACGCCTCCGCTGGTCCACCAGAAGCTCTGGCAGCAGTCGGGGCACTGGGATCACTACCGCGAGCACATGTTCCTCGTCGAGGCCGAGGAGCAGACCTTCAGCCTGAAGCCCATGAACTGCCCGGAATCCACGTTCATCTACAAGAGCCGAGTGCGCTCCTACCGGGAGCTGCCGTTGCGCCTCTCCGAGTACGGCAAGCTCCATCGCAACGAGCTTTCCGGGGTGCTCAGCGGCCTCACGCGCGTCCGTCACTTCGTGACCGACGACGCCCACATCTTCGTTCGCCCCGACCAGATCGGAACGGAGATCGAAGCGCTGCTGGGCGAGGTCCGGGAGGCCTACTCCTGGTTCGGTCTCGAGCCTACCTTCACGTTCGGCACGCGGCCGGAGAAGGCGCTCGGCGATGCCGCCCTCTGGCAAACCGCAGAGGCGCTGATGCGAGAGGCGCTGGATCGCTCGGGCATGCGGTACCGCGTCAAGGAGGGTGATGGCGCCTTCTACGCGCCCAAGATCGATATCCAGATCGAGGACGCCCTGGGGCGCGAATGGCAGACCGCCACGGTCCAGGCGGACCTCGTGATGCTGCCCGAGCGCTTCGACCTGACCTACGTCGATGAGAGCGGCGAGCATGTCCGGCCGGTCGCCATCCACCGCGCCATCTATGGCTCGCTGGAGCGCTTCATCGGCGTCCTCATCGAGCACACGGGCGGCGCCCTGCCGTTCTGGTGCGCGCCGGTGCAGGCGGTCGTCATCCCCATCGCCGACCGGCACGCCGAGGCGGCTCTCGAGCTGGCCGTCGTCCTGCGCGCGAAGGGCATCCGCATCGAGGTGGACGAGTCCTCCAACCGCATGCAGAACAAGATCCGCCTGGCCCAGGAACAGAAGGTGCCCTACATGCTGGTGCTTGGAGACCGTGAGATCGAGGCCCGCACGGCGTCACCGCGAACGAGGGCTGGGGAGCAGCAGGAGCCGCTGGCATGGGAGGCTCTGGCCGAGCGACTTGCGGAGCAGGCGGCCGCACGGCGTCCCGATTGACAGAGGCATCGCGAACGACCCGGACGAGCAGAAGGAGGCGGATCGAGTGGCTCCACGACACGCACGTCGCACAGCGCTGCTGTTCATGCTGCTGGGTGCCCTGACGATCGGCTCCGCAGCCGTGCACGCACAGGACGCCTCGCCGTCGCCATCTCCCGAGGGGCCGGGCTGGCTCGGAGCCGTCGATGAGGTCTACCGTGACCAGTTCGACGAGGCCGGCGAGTGGTTGGATCTCGGGGAGGATGAATCAGGACGGTCGTCACTCGAGGGGGGCCGGCTCTTCATGTCCATCAACGGTCCAGACGCCAACTACTGGGACGCCTGGGTGGCGCCCCAGCCCGCCGCCGTCATGCGGGTCGAGGCGACCATCGACATCGATGACGCCAAGGGCACCGGCGCCGGCGTGGCCTGCGGCTCGGCCCTCGGTCTGCCGCGCTGGTTCGTGGCCGGCGTCAATAACGCTGACGAGTGGTGGCTGGGTCGGCTCATCGATGGCCGGCTGCAGATCGTGGATCGCGGACTGCTCATGACGCCCACGTCGGCCAAGCGGGCGCCGGTGCAGGTCGCCATCGAATGTGCTGCGGTCGAGGCTGAAGGCGGCGACCGGGTGCTGATGACGGTGGATGGTCGGCCGACCGCGACGACCTCGCGCCTCGACATCCCGGTGGGACCGTATGACAAGGCCGGCCTGCTCATCGGCAGCGACAACGCGGTGGGCAGCGCCACCTATGACGACATGCTCGTCCACGTCGGCGAACGGTACGCCCAGCGCCAGGCCGTTCGCGATCCCGACCGACCGAGTGAGTGACCGCCTGTGCTATATTCCGCCGGCGACCCGCGCTGGTCGTGGCTGTGCGTCGCGTCCGCGCGGGGCGACCGATGGAATGACTGCAATGGTGAGGGACTAGCCTGAGCAAGGACCTGCGTGTCAACGAGATGATCCGGATCCCACAGGTGCGGGTCATCGACGAAGAGGGGACCCAACTGGGCGTGATGCCCACGCCACGGGCCCTGCAACTGGCGCAGGAGCGTGGATACGACCTCGTCGAGGTCGCCCCCATGTCTAGCCCGCCGGTCACCCGCCTTCTCGATTACGGCCAGTTCAAGTACGAGCAGGCCCGCAAGGAGAAGGAGGCCAGGCGCCATCAGCGCTCGGTGGAGTTCAAGGAGGTCCGCCTCAGGGTCAAGATCGGCAAGGGTGACTTCGACACCAAGGTGCGCCGGGCCATCTCCTTCCTGGAAGCTGGCGATCGCGTCAAGGTGACGGTCCAGTTCCGCGGCCGCGAGGTCAGTCACGCCTACATCGGGCGAGACCTCCTCGACCGGTTCGCAGGTTCGGTGGCGGACTACGGCAGCGTCGACCGCCCCCCGATCCTGGAGGGTCGCTCCATGACCATGGTCCTGACCTCCAGCCTCAGACCCGGCGCACAGGTGCGCAAGAACGACGAGGATGCGAGCACGGGCACGGAACCCAAGACTGACGCTGAACCCAAGACTGACGCTGAACCGAAGACAGACACCAAACCGAAGACACCCAGGAACGTAGAGGCGGCGCCCGCTGAGGTGATGCCGCCGGTCGTGACCGCCGGGTCGGATGCCCCGGCCGCGGCCAGCACAGGAGGCTGACGCCAGTGCCCAAGATGAAGAGCCACAAGGGAGCCCAGAAGCGTTTCGGCGCGACCGGCAGTGGCAAGATCTACCGGGTCAAGTCCTGGCGCGGTCACCACCTCGAGATCAAGTCGTCGCGGCGCAAGCGCCGCTACGATGGCAAGGTCATGCTTGACGGTTCCAACAAGAACGCCGTCAAGCGGATGCTGCCCTACCTGTAGGAGCACGACACCTAGATGGCACGAGTCAAGCGGGGCGTTGCCGCCCACAAGCGCCACAAGCGCCTCCTGAAGTCCGCTGAG
>JBFYUV010000094.1:0-3302 GCA_041299865.1 Chloroflexota bacterium | reverse complement strand
TCCTCCTGGTCCCGCAGGGCCAGGTCCACGGCGTCGTCCTGGACCTCGCGGATGTCGGCCGGTCCCAGCTCCCCGCGCTCGGCGGCGGCCACCGACAGGTCGAGCCAGGCCGGATGGGCGTGCGAGCCGCAGACCGAGGTGGAGAGGGCGCTGGGTTGATAGGGCAGGGACATCATCTTCCTCCTGGGCTTGGGGGGCATGGGCCGTGGGCGGTGGGTCCTGGGCAGAGGGTCGTGGGTCGCTGCGGGCGCTCGTCCTGGCGACGTCAGGTGGCGTCGATGATGGACCAGCCGCCATCGACCGTGACCGTTTGGCCGGTGACCGACCGGGAATCGCGCGAGAGCAGGTAGAGCGCGGCATCGGCCACGTCCGCGGCCGCGATGAAGCCACCGGCGATGGGCTGCTTGCGCCGCGAGAAGGCCTGCGTGGCCTCGTCCGCGGCCGCGCGCTCGGACATGCGCGAGATGGTCAGCGCCGGCGCGACCATGTTGACGCGGATGCCGTACGAGGCGTAGTAGGCCGCGCTGGCCACCGTCAGCGAGGCGATGGCACCCTTGGACATGGCGTAGGCATGGGTCGGGAAGAGCCCCGGGACGGGCCGCGACGCGAGCACGCTGCCCATGTTGACGATGGCGCCGCGCAGGCCGTCCACGTCAGGCTCCTGCTGTAGCATCGCCCGCAGGACCGCTGCCGAGATGCTCACGTGGCTGGTGGCGTTCAGGCGCATCGTGGCCTCGAACGCTTCCGGGGTGAGCGTGTGCAGCGGCCCGTCGCCCAGGCGTCGACCTGAGCCGCCGGCCACATTGAAGAGGCCGTCCACGCGGCCCAGTCGCTCGATCGCGTTGGCTGCCGCCGCCTGCGCCGCCGCCGCATCGGTCAGGTCGGCGACCACGTGGCTCGCCCGGCCGCCCTCCGCCACGATGCTCTCCACCAGCTCGCGGCAGCTGGACTCGGTGCGCGAGACGACGACGAGCCTGGCGCCCTCGGCCGCGAACAGGCGTGCCGAAGCGCCCGCGATGCCCGTGGCGCCCGTGACGATGACTCCGCGGTCCTTCAGTCGGTCCATCAGCCCTGCGGCCTCCTCTCCACTGCCACGCTGACCTCATCCTCAAGCCGTCGCGCCTCCAGGGGGTCGAGCATGCCGGCGCCCAGCGCAAGCGCGTTGGCCGAGCCGGCCGCCACGCCGCGAGCGAGGGCAGTCTCCAGCGGGGTGCCATCCATGAGGGCCAGCGAGAACGCCGCGTTGAACGAATCGCCCGAGCCCACGGCGTTGACCGCTTCCACCCGTGGCACATCCACGCGCCAGATGTGCCCGGCGTCGGCGGCCACGACCGGCTGCCGCCCGTCGGTGACGATGGCCAGGCTTGCGCCTCGCTCGACCAGCACGATGGCGGCCGCCTCCGAGGTGGCGCGCGGCTCGACCAGCCCGACTTGGAGCACTTCCTCACGACCGACCTTGACGACGTCCGGACCGGCTCCGAGGGCCACCAGCAGGCCCTGCCCGGAGGCATCCACAAGAAGTGGGCAGCCGGCGCGGCGGCAGGCCTCCACGATGGCCGCGTGACCGTAGGCATCGATGCCCGCCGGCACGCTGCCGGCCACGATGGCACGCCCGCTGGCCGGCAGCAGCTCATCCTCCAGCAGGCGGAGGAAGGCGGCGAACTCCTCGTCGCTGGCCGGTGACGGTCGCTCGTAGACGATGACCGAGGCGCCGCTGTGGTCGACCGTCACATAGGTCGTGCGCGCTTCGACCACCGCCGGAGCCCAGTGTGGGCCGAGACCCTCAACGGCCAGGGTATCGACGATCCAGCGCCCGGCGTGCCCTCCGGCGATGCCCGTGGTCATGACCCGTCCCCCGAGCCGGGCCGCGGCGCGAGCAGCGTTGACGCCCTTGCCGCCGGGCAGGGCCACGAGCTCGATGGGCCGCAGGATCTCACCGTGGACGATGCGTCCCACGTGCGCGGTGCGGTCGATGGCCGGGCTGGGCGTGATACAGAGCAGGGCCGGGCGCTTCGGCTGGCCCTGCGCCTGCGCGCCGATCGGGGGTTCGAGCTGCTCCACTATCCGATGATACGGGGAGCGCGTCCCACGGTGACTGGCTTGCTCCCTCCTCTCAGGCCGACCTCTGCTGGCGTATATGGTACCTGTAGATGTATACTCCACCGATGAGGCGCCTGCAGATCTACATCGAACCGGAGCTGGACGACGCACTGGCGATCCGAGCGCGACGAGCGCGGACATCCAAGGCCGCCCTCATCCGCGAGGCGGTCCGTCGGTCGATCGGCGAGCCGGAGCCAACGGCGGATCCGTTCAGCGACTGGATCGGCGGCAGCGACGCAGAACCGGCGCCCGTGGACGAGGTCGTCTACCGCTCGTGAGGTTCGTCGATACCTCCTATTGGGTGGCCCTTCGTCTCCGGCGTGATGCCAACCATGGCCTCGCTGTCCGGTTGTGGACACCCGGGCGGCCCATCCTGACGACGAATCAGGTCATCGGCGAGACATGGACGTTCCTGCGCCGTCGCGACGGGCATCCGTCGGCCGTCGCGTTCCTTGACGCGGTCGAGTCGGCAGACTGGCTCACCGTCGTGCATGTCGACGACGCGGCCGAGCGCGAGGCGCGGGCTTGGCTTCGGCGTCACGATGAGCGGGAATACTCGTTCGTGGATGCCACGAGCTTCGCCGTCATGCGGCGAGAGCGCCTCCGGGAGGCCTTGGCATTCGACGGTGACTTCAGCGCGGCGGGCTTCATCGAGGCCCGACCAACGGCCTGACGACGCGCGCCTGATAGCCGGCACGGCTGTGCCGAGCCGGCGCAGACCTCAGGGCCTGCCGGTGCCGAACTGACGGTCGCCGGCGTCGCCGAGACCGGGCAGGATGTAGCCCTTCTCGTTGAGTTGCCGGTCCACCGAGGCACAGTAGATGGCCACGTCCGGGTGAGCGGCGCTGACCGCCGCTACGCCCTCCGGCGAGGCGATGAGGTTGACCAGCTTGATGCGGGTGGCGCCCCAGTCCTTGAGCACCTCGATGGCAGCCGTGGCCGAGCCGCCGGTGGCCAGCATGGGGTCCAGGATGAGGCAGGTGTCCACCGTGGAATGGTCGGGCAGCTTGTTGTAGTACTCGACCGGCCGCAGGGTGCGCTCGTCGCGGAAGAGCCCCAGGTGCCAGACCTGGGCCGTCGGCATCAGCTCGAGCATCGCGTCGACCATGCCGAGGCCGGCCCGGAGGATCGGAACGAGGCCGATCCGGTCGCCGAGCTCATGGGCGTCGACGTCCTCGAGCGGGGTCCGCACCCGGAGGGGG
>JBFYUV010000091.1:0-3128 GCA_041299865.1 Chloroflexota bacterium | reverse complement strand
ACCCGAGCCGCCACGCGATCCCTCTCCCACACGTGCCTCGGCCTGCCGCGTCGAAGGACCGGCGGGCCAGGCGCGCACGCTTGACCGACTGGAGAACGTCATGTCCGCATCCATCCACCTGGGCACGATCCGCGGAGTCCCCATCGGGGTCAACTGGAGCGTCCTCCTCATCGCCTGGCTCATCGCCTGGGGATTGGCCGGAGAGGCCTTGCCCAGCCAGGTGCCCGGCCTCGAGCCGGTCCTGTACTGGGTCGCGGGCCTCCTGGCTGCGGGGGCCTTCTTCGCCTCGCTGCTCGTCCACGAGCTGGCCCACGCCCTCGTGGCGCGCCGCGAGGGCCACACAGTCGAGGGCATCACCCTCTGGCTCCTGGGCGGCGTGGCCCGCATCAGCGGTG
The DNA here is from genome assembly GCA_041299865.1 of Chloroflexota bacterium. Classification (GTDB taxonomy): domain Bacteria; phylum Chloroflexota; class Limnocylindria; order Limnocylindrales; family CSP1-4; genus JAFMJV01. The sequence continues at coordinate 2,733 of JBFYUV010000091.1, read as the reverse complement.
ACGCGCGAACGCCGGGTGCGGAGGCCCGCATCGCGGGCGTTGGACCGCTGGCCAGCTTCGGGATGGCCGGTGCCTTCGGGCTCCTGGCGGCGGGCCTGGGGCTGCTGTCTCCTGGCGAGCTCGGCTCGCTCGTTCGGGCAGCTGCCGGCTGGCTGGCCGTCGTCAACGTCATCCTGGCTGTGTTCAACCTGCTGCCCGGCGCACCCCTCGACGGCGGCCGCATCGCCCGGGCCGTCCTGTGGCGCTGGCGCGGCGACAAGCTGCAGGCCACGCGCTGGGCCACGGGGTTGGGGCAGCTGTTGGGCTACGGCCTGGTGGCCTTCGGTCTCGTGGAGCTCGTGGCCGGCGCCGACATCGGCGGCCTGTGGTCCATCGTGCTGGGCATCTTCCTGGCCAGCGCCGCCGGACTCGAGCGTCGCCAGACAGAGGCGAGCGAGACCCTCCGCGACGTGCGCGTCGCCGACGTCATGACCCGCGATCCGGCCCAGGTGCCAGCCACCCTCACCGTGGACACCTTCGTGTCGGCGGCCTTGCCTGAGAGCCGCTCATCGACGTGGCTGCTGACCGGTCCTGGCGGCACGGTGACGGGCCTGCTCGGGGTCGACCGGCTGCGAGGTGTCCGTGGCCCGGCGCGGCTGCAGACCCGCCTCCAGGACGTCGCCGTGCCCATCGAGCGCGTAGCCACCGCCCGGCGTGACGAGATGGTCGTGGACCTCCTGGGCCGCCTCGACGAGGGGCAGCCGCCGCGGGCGCTCGTCCGTGAGGGGGAGGCCATCCTCGGCCTCGTCACCCCGGAGGACATCGCACGGGCCATCCAGGTGGGGCGGCTGCGCGGTGGTCAGCCGGGTGGCGCCCCGGAAGGTGCCGGTCGCGCCGCCGACCAGGGCACGACGGAGGATGCCCTCCGCCCCTGATCAGCGCACGACGATGTTTACGAGCCGCCCGCCGACGTGGATGACCTTGACGACCTGCCGGCCCTCGAGGTTGGCGATGACCTTGGGCTGGGCCATCACGACGGCCTCTACCTCAGCCTCTGAAAGCCCGGGCGCCACGAGGACCTTGTCGCGCAGCTTGCCGTTGACCTGCACGGGCACCTCGACCCGGTCGGCTACCACGAGGACGGGGTCGAAGGCCGGCCAGGGCTCCGCGTGGATGGAGGACCACTCGGCCCGCGAAGCCTCCAGGCGTCGTGCCCAGAGCTCCTCGGCGATGTGCGGTGCGACCGGTGCCAGCATCAGGAGCAGCAGGCGGACGGCCTCGTCCCAGGCCGGGCTGCCCGCCGCCGGTGTGCCGCGGTAGCGCATGAGCAGGTTGGTCAGCTCCATGAGCTTGGCCACGATGGTGTTCCAGCGGAAGCCCTCGTGGTCCGCAGTCACCCCCTGGAGGGTGCGGTGGGCGCCGACACGCAGCGCCCGCTGGGCGGCCTCCACGTCCTCGCCATCCGGCAGTCGCCCGGCAGTGGCATCGCTGGTCTCCAGCCCGCCCGGGTCGAGGGTCACGTTCCAGGCCCTGCGCAGGAAGCGGTTGACGCCCTCGATGCCCTGCGGGTTCCAGGGGCCACCCTGGTCCCAGGGGCCCATGAACATGAGGAAGAGGCGCACCGTGTCCGCGCCGTAGCGGGTCACCAGCTCATCAGGATCCTGGACGTTGCCGCGGCTCTTGCTCATGCGCTCGCCGTCGGCGCCCAGGATCTGGCCCTGGTTGAAGAGGCGGCGGAAGGGCTCGCGCTCGCGGACCACGCCCAGGTCGGCCAGGGCCTTGGCGAAGAAGCGGCTGTAGAGCAGGTGCATGACGGCGTGCTCGGCGCCGCCTGTGTACTGGTCCACGGGACACCAGCGCTCCTCGAGCGCGCGATCGATGGCGGTAGCCTCTGCCTTCGGCGAGAGGTAGCGCCACCAGTACCACGAGCTGTCGACGAAGGTGTCCATGGTGTCCGTCTCGCGGCGCGCAGGGCCCCCGCAACTGGGGCAGGTGGCGGCCAGGAAGCTCTCCGCCGTCTCGAGCGGGTTCCCGCCGCCGGGCGGATAGACGAAGTCCTCCGGCAGGAGCACCGGCAGCTCGCTCTCCGGCAGCGGCACGATGCCGCAGCCGCCGCTGCAGTAGACGACCGGGATGGGCGTGCCCCAGGCGCGCTGGCGGCTCACCAGCCAGTCACGGATGCGATAGGTGACGGTGGCACGACCCTCACCGCGGGCCTCCAGGTCGCGCACGATGGCGGCGAACCCCTCCGCCCAGGGCAGGCCGCTGTACGCGACGCTGTTGACCAGCCGAGCGGCCTCGTCCTTGGCCGGGTAGGCCTCCGGCAGCGGGGCGTCGTCTGCGTCCTGCGGCCCGGCCACGACGCGCACGATAGGCAGGCCGAAGCGCTGCGCGAAGGCGAAGTCGCGCTCATCGTGCCCGGGCACGGCCATGATGGCGCCGGTGCCGTAGGAGGCCAGCACGTAATCGGCGATCCAGATGGGGATGCGCTCGCCGTTGACGGGGTTGATGGCCTCCGCGCCGATGGGCACGCCGGTCTTCTCGCGTTCGGTGGAGAGGCGCTCGATCTCGGTCTCGCGGCGCGCCGCCGTTACGTAGGTCTCGACCAGCTCGCGCTGCTCAGGCGCGGTCAGCTCGGCCACCAGGGGGTGCTCCGGGGCGAGGACCATGAAGGTCGCCCCGAAGAGCGTGTCCGGCCGGGTCGTGAAGACGCGCAGCTCGGCGCCGCCGCCGTGATGGTCTGAGGGAGCGGTG
>JBFYUV010000089.1:0-16540 GCA_041299865.1 Chloroflexota bacterium | reverse complement strand
CTCATCCTGACCATGAACACCGGCGTGGGCACCCCCATCCAGGGTCCCTACCTGATGGCCAGCGTGGCCGCGGTCGTGCTCGGCGGCGTGAGCCTGGCCGGCGGACGCGGCGGGCTGGTGGGCCCCATCGTGGCCGTCTTCATCCTCCGCCTGGCCCGCCAGGACCTCACGCTCCTGTCCATCGACCCCAACGTCGCGCAGGTCGTGGAGGGGCTCATCATGGTCAGCGTCGTCCTCGTCGGCGCCCTGGTGGCCCTGCGGAGCCGCCGCTCATGAGCAGCACCGTCCAGGCGACCTCATCGCGTCCCGGCTGGTTGACCAGCATCGGCCTGCGCAAGCTGCTGCGCGACCGGCCCATCATCCCGCTCGTCGTCCTGCTGCTCGCACTCGTCACCGTCCTCGAGGTCCTGCAGCCCGGCATCGTGAACGAGCGCTGGATCAGCAACACCGTCAAGTTCGCCATCCCCCTGGCCATCCTGGCGGCCGCGCAGACGGTCACCATGCTGACGGGCGGCATCGATCTCTCGGTCGGCGTGGTGGCGACCATGACGGCCTTCGTGATGGCCACCCAGGTGGCCTTCATGGACCTCGCCATCGCGATCCCCCTGGCACTGGCCTGCGCGGCTCTGGCCGGACTGGCCAGCGGCATCGGCGTAGGGGTCTTTCGGGTCCACCCGCTGATCATGACCCTGGCCGTGGCCCTCGTCGTGGAAGGCCTCCTGCTGGTCTACCAGCGCCTCGTGCTGGGCAGCAGCGTGGATCTCCCGGAGGCCATCACCTGGCTCGGCGCGGGACGTTCCTTTGGCAACATCCCCAATGCCCTGCTCGTCTTCATCCCGATCGCGCTCTTCATGGGTCTGCTGCTGCGCCGCACCGGTTTCGGGCGACTGCTCTACGCCATCGGCGACAACGAGGGCGCCACGCGGCTGGCCGGGGTGCGCTACTGGCAGGTCATCATCGCCCTCTACATCCTGGCCGCGCTCCTGGCCGGCATCGGCGGGCTCCTCTACGTCGGTCTCATCAAGGCCAACACGCTCTCGTTGGCGGTGCCGCTCGTGCTGCCATCGGTGGCCGCGGCGGTCATCGGCGGCACCTCCATCTTCGGTGGGAGGGGTGGCTATTCCGGGACCATCGTGGGTGCCATCATCCTTCAGGTCATCGCCACGCTGCTCCTCGTGCTCGCAGTGCCGGAGGGCACACGCCGCGTCGTCTTCGGGCTCATCATCCTGACCGTCACGGCCGCCTACACGCGCATCACCGAGGAGCGTTGAAGGCGCTCGCGATGGTGGACACCACCCTCCACATCGGCCTGGACCTGGGCGGCACCAACATCAAGTGGGTGCTGGCGGAGCACGCCACGGGTGACTGGCACACGGTCGACCAGGGCCAGGTGCCGACCGATGTCTCGGGCGGCGAGCGTACGGTCGTGCCCCAACTGGCGGAGCTGGCCGTCGAGGTTCGTGAAGGGGCAGGCGGCCCGGTAGACAGCCTGGGCGTGGCCGTGCCCGGGCTCTACATCCCGGAGAGTGGCATCGTCACCTTCCTGACCAACGTGCCAGGCGACTGGTCGGCGACACCGGTGGGGGTCCCCGTGGCCGAGGCCAGCGGGCTGCCCACGGCGCTCATCAACGACGCCCGCGCCTTCGGCGTCGCGGAGCTTCGCTTCGGCGCCGGCCGCGACGTGCGCAACTTCGTGGGCCTCACGCTGGGCACCGGCATCGGCGGCGTCTTCGCCATCGATGACCAGGTCGTGCAGGGCTACCGGGGACAGGCCGGCGAGCTGGGTCACCAGACCATCGACCCCGATGGGCCGTGGTGCGGCTGCGGCAACCGCGGCTGCGTGGAAGCCTATGCGCGTGCCGACCAGGTGGCCATCGTCTGCGGCACGGCGGATCCACGAGAGGCCATCGAGAAGGCTCGCGCGGGCGACGAGAAGGCACGGGCCGGGCTGGCCGAGATCGGCCGCTACCTGGGCATTGGCATCTCGAACGCCATCACCGTGCTGACCCCGGAACGCATCATCCTGGGCGGCGGCTGGGCCAACGCGGGTGACCTCATCATCGAGCCCATCAAGGCCGAGATGCGGCGGCGCGTCATCACCACCCCGGTCGAGCGCATCGATGTCGTGCTGGCGGAGTTGGGCATCTGGGCGGGCGCCATCGGCGCCGCGGTGCATGGGGCAGAGCGGGCGGCAGGGGCAGGGGCAGGGGTCGCACAGCCGGCCGCGACACGGACCTCAGGCATCGCGGACGCGGAGGGGCCTGCCGCGGCAGCCACGGACACGACATGACTGCGGCCACCTACTCGCCGCGCTACCGGGAGATCGAATCGGCGCTGCGCGAGCGCATCGCCACGCTGCGGCCTGGCCAACGCCTGCCCTCCGATGCCGACCTGTGCACCGAGTTCGGGGTCAGCCGCATGACCGCGCGACATGCCATGGCGCAGCTGGCCGAGGAGGGCCTCGTCCGGCGCGACCCCGGACGCGGCACTTTCGTGGCCGAGCCACCGACGCACCGCCGGGCCAACTTCCTGATGACCTTCTCGCACGAGATGCGGCGCCAGGGCCGTGTGCCCACCTCGCGCATCATCCACCGTCTCCTGCGCCCACCGACAGAGCCGGAACGCGGGGACCTGCGAGTGGCACGGGGCGAGGAGGTCGTCGAGCTCTGCCGCGTGCGCCTCGCCGACGGCGAGGCGGTAGCGCTGGAGACCGCCGTCCTGGCACCCCGCTGCACCGGCGTGGTCCTGTCGGCCGACCTCGAGACGGGCTCGCTCCACGAGGTTCTCATCAGCGCCGGCATGCTGCCCTCGCGCGGGAAGGCCTCCATCGGCGCCGAGTCGGCCAGCCAGCGGGATGCTGCCCAGCTCGGTGTGCACCCCGGTGAGCCGATGCTCGTCGAGCGGCGCCTCATCCTCGATCAGCGCGGGCGACCGCTCGAACGCACCGAATCGCGCTACGCCGCAGCACGCTACGGTTTGAATGTCGGCTTCTCGGTGGAGGACAGCGGTGCCGTCACCGTTGCCCCGAGGGCCTGAGCCGCCGGCTCTGCCGGCCACGGGGAGAAGCATGGAACCACGCGACCGGGTCCTCACCGCGCTCGACCACAGGGAGGCCGATCGCGTGCCGCGCGACCTGGCCGGGACCCGCTACAGCAGCATCCATGCCGAGGCGTATGCGCGCCTGCGGCCTGCCCTCGGCCTGCCCGAGGCCGAGATCACGATCGTGGACACGACGCAGGGCCTGGCCCACGTCCACGACGACGTGCTCGACCGCTTCGGCGCGGACGTGGCCCTGGTCGCCAGTGGATCGCCCTCCGGGTACCGGCGTGAGGTCGTCTCCGACGGTGAGTTCGAGCGTTTCGTGGACGAATGGGGTGTCGTGCGCGCGCGTCCCATCGACGGTCTGTACTACGAGTCCAGCACGGCGCCCCTGAAGGGCGTCATCAGCGCCGCGGACGTGACCGCCTTCGCCTGGCCGGACCCGCAGGACCCGGGCCGCTTCGCGGGCATGGCTGAGCGCGCCCGGCACATCCGCGAGGTGGAGCACCGCGCTGTCTTCGTGGGGTCGCTGTGCGCCGGTGTGACGGAGATGCACTTCCGGTTGCGCGGCTACGAGGACGGCTACATGGACCTAGCCGCCGACCCGGCCCTGGCACGGCAGATCATGGAGAAGGTCACCGAACTCAAGCTGGCCTACTGGGAGAAGGTCCTTGACGAGTTCGGCGACCTCATCGACATCGCGGCGGAGGCGGACGACCTGGGCGCCCAGCACGCGCCGCTCTTCTCGCCGCGGACCTACCGGGAGATCGTCAAGCCGCTCCACGCCCAGATCGTCAGCTACATCAAGAGCCGCTCGAAGGCGCGCTTCTTCCTGCACTCCTGCGGCGCCATCCGCGACCTCATCCCGGACCTCATCGAGATCGGCGTGGACTGCCTCAACCCCGTACAGGTCTCAGCCACGGGCATGGACACGGCCACGTTGAAGGCGGAGTTCGGGAAGGACATCACGCTCTGGGGCGGCGCCGTGGACCCGCAGGGCACGCTGGCGCGGGGCACCCCGGAGGAGGTTGGCATGGAGGTGCGACGTCGCATCGGCGACCTCAAGCCGGGCGGCGGCTTCGTCTTCGCCAGCATCCACAACATCCAGGCCCACGTGCCGGTCGAGAACATCCTGGCCATGTGGGAGGCGCTGGATGAGGCGGGCACGTATGGCTGAGCACGTCAGCACGACCGTCTCGGGTCGTCTGGTCCTGGGTGACGAGATTCGGCCCGGCCACGTCCTCATCGAGGACGGCACCATCGCGGCCATCGAGGCCGACGCCGCCGCACCCGTGGACGTCACCATCGTGCCCGGCTTCATCGACGTCCACGTCCACGGCTGGGGTGGGCACGATGCCATGGGTGGACCTGGCGCTCTTGACGGCATGGCCCGCGCCCTTGCGCAGCGCGGCGTGACCTCGTTCCTGCCGACCTCGGTGACGGCCTCCTTCCAGCGGCTCACCGACTTCGCCGGATCCGTGCGCGGCTGGATGCCGGGCGCCCCGCTGGACGGGGCCGAGCCGCTCGGCTTCAACATGGAGGGGCCATTCCTGGCCGAGTCCCGCAAGGGCGCTCACCCGGCCGGCCTGCTGCGCCATCCGGCCGACCTGGACGAGGAGCGGCTGGCCACGTTCGTGGAGGGACTGCGGGTCATCACCATCGCCCCGGAGCTGCGCGGCGCGCCCGAGCTCATCGCACGGCTGGCCGCCCTGGGCGTACGGGTCTGCCTCGGTCACTCGGCGGCTACGGTGGCGGAGGCACGGGCCGGCTACGTCGCGGGGGCCGTCTCCACGACGCACCTCTTCAACGCCATGGGCGGCGTCACCCACCGCGACCCCGGGCTGGCGCTGGCAGCACTGCTCGATGACGAGGTCTGGGTGGAGCTCATCGCCGACACCCTGCACGTGGACCCGGACCTGTGGCCGCTCATCTGGCGACTCAAGCCTGCCGAGCGGGTGCTCCTCGTGAGCGACGCCATCGCGCTGGCCGGCTCGGGTCGGACGCACGGCTGGCTGGGCGAACTGGAGGTCGTCGTGGATAGCGATCGCGTGACGCTCGTCGAGGGCGGCAACCTGGCCGGCTCGGTGACGGCACTCGACCTCGAGCTGGTCAACGTCGTGCGCGCGGGCATCCCGCTGCCCGTGGCCGTGCGGGCCGTGAGCACCAACCCGGCAGAGCTGCTCGGCCTGAGCGACCGTGGCCGCCTGGAGCCCGGCTGGCGCGCCGATCTCGTCGAGTTGGACGCCTCGCTACGGGTGCGCCGCGTCATGCGCCAGGGCGCCTGGATCGCCGACCACACCGCCTGACCTGTGCCGGCCGCTTCCTGGGCGCGGGAACCGAAGCAGGGGTCGGTGCGGGCGACGATCATGTCGCTGGTGACTGGACCGGCAGAGCAGCGACCGTGCGGACTCGCCCTGGGCTTGCTGCGGGTCGGTCCGTGCGTCATCCCAGTCACCCATGACTGATACGGCAGGCGGCGCGCCAAACCATGCACCCGGAGCATGAGATGAACAGGCAGCGGCCCGCTACGTGTCCAGTTCAGTCGCCGGCAGCATGATCCACGGCGACGCGTGGCCGAGCGGGCCTGAGGTCATCCCGGTCGCGCCAAGGGCCAGGCCGATGGCTGCGGCGTCCAGCCCTCGATCGTCGAGCAGGGGCACCAGGAACGGCATGGACAGCCCGAACGCGATACCCTCGGCTGCGAACAGCGCGCGAAGGCGTCCTGTGGTCACCGACCGAGTATGGGTGACGGGTCCTGCCGCTTGACGGCCGATGGTCCGCTTGCCGGGTTTTCTATCTCAGGGTACGGTCCGGACCACACCTGACCGCACCATCGACTGCACACGAGGAACGTCCCATGTCGTCCGGGGCCTGCCGCGCCCTCGTCGCCGTCCTGCTCACGCTCGCCGCGACCCTGTCGATCGCGCTGCCCATGTCGGCCGAGACCGAGCGCCTGCGCGAACAGTCCACGGCTATCTACAAAGTCGATCCTGCCAATGGCAGCATCGACGTCGTCATCGTGGTCAAGCTCACCAACAATGAGCGCCAGGCCTTCAACCTGGGGACGTGGGGACCGCTCGTCATGGAAGAGCTCGTGGTGCCTCGGGTGTCGAAGGGCTTCGCAGTCGGCGACTCGCGGGACCTGCCGGGACTCTGGCGGGGCGTGGACGTCTCGACGCCGGTCATCGAGGCCGACGGCGGGAACGTGAACCTCCAGGTGGCCTACACCATCGATGCCGCCATCGACCAGAACGAGAGCCGCGCCAGCCAGACGCCGGCACGAGTCGGCGAGGGCTACCTCTACTTCTGCATGGTCGGCCAGGACACGGACATCGGCCTCGTCCGCGTGGAGATCGCGGGCAAGGATCGCTTCAAGCTGACCCAGTCGGGAACGGTCATGGAGCCCACTGCCAAGGGCCTCAAGAGCACCCGCTCCGTCGAACCCTCCGAGCACTTCACCTGTGTCGAGGGCACGGTCGACGCGAACCTCGCCACCTCGTCCTTCGTCGGGCCTGCCGAGCGCGAGATCCTGCTGCAGGCCTGGCCTGAGGCAGACAACTGGCTCGACGCGGCGGAGGCCAACGCCGAGCCGGCACTCGACGCCATCCACGCGTTCCTTGGTCACGACATCCCCGGTGAGGGTCCGGTCGTCATCCGCCAGGCACCGCCCCGCTCGCTGGGCGGCTACGCCAGCGCCCACGACACCCCAGGCATCGTGCAGCTGGACGAATCGGCCGGCGTGGACGGCGCCGAACACGAGCTGGCGCACGCCTGGTTCGGGACGGACAACTTCATCGAGCTTTGGCTCCGCGAAGGCATGGCCGAATGGACGGCCACGGCCATGGCCGGCCAGACCTGCCCCGCCGCAACCGCTGGCCAGTCCGGGCTGGACCTGTCCGACTGGCAGGTGGTCCGCCCCACCGCCGATGCCGAGACCATCGACCAGGTCATCGCGGACCAGGGAGCCGCCGCCTGCGGCATCGTCAGCGCCGTCGCCGAACGCATGAGCGAGGAACAGTGGCGCGAGGTCATCGGCTCGCTCCTGGCCGGTGAGGCGAAATACGTCGGCAACGGTGAGGCGATCGCCGCATCCAGCACACGCGTCGATTTCCGGGAGTGGCTGGACGCCGTCGACGAGCGCGGACTCGTACCGGCCGGCCAGGGTGACCCGGCCTTCGCCGCCAACCTCGACGAGCTCGACTTCGCCCAGGACCTGCTCGCCGACTACGGCATCCCGACCGATCCGCTGGAGCTGGAGAAGCGCTCCGAGGCGCGTGCCCGCTACCACCAGTTCCTTCTCGATGCCGCGCCACTGGGCGCGCCGCTCTCGGTCCGCGAAGCCATGGACAACTGGCTCTTCGACGATGCCATGAGCAACCTCGACAAGGCCTACGAGGTCCTCGACGCCCTCAAGGCGGCCGACGAGCTCCTGCCGGACGCGGGCCTCATCCCCTTCGTCCAGCCAGGCTTCGAGAGCGCCCGCAACGCCAAGGCCCTCGATGACGTCCTGGCCGATACGCAGCTCCTGCTGGAATCGGCGAACGAGGTCTTCGAGCCGCTGAGCCAGCTGCAGGCCGCCTCGCCCGAGGGCTGGGGGCTGCCGGGTGCGATCCGCAATGCCATCACCCAGCAGCGTTTCGAGGACATCCTGGCTGCCGCGGTGCCGGCGCTCCAGGTCGTGACAGACATCTCCGCAGCTGACGAGGCACTGCCCACGGCGGGACTGGCGGAAACCTACCGCAGCCGCTATGAATCCGCCGCCACCGCGGATGCGCTCACCGAGCTGGCCGGCGCGGCAGCAGCCGACCGCGCCGCCGCGGAGAAGGTCGGTGCAGCCCTGGACATCCTGAATGCGGAGGCCGGCGACTGGCAGATCCCCGCCGTCGTCACGACGCCCATCGGCAGCGGCCAGATCGAGGCCGCTACTGCCATCGTGGAGGATGCCCGGGCTGTCGTCTCGGCGGCTCGGGCGGCGGACGCCGCGCTCCCCGATGCGGACCTCAGCGCGGACATCCGCCCCCGCTTCGAGGCGGTCACGAGCGCTGAGCAGATGGCCGCCCTGCGTGCGGAAGCCGAGGTCATCCTGTCCCAGGCAGAGGTCGTGGGCGGGGCGCTCACGTCGCTCGGCACCCTGGTGCCCGACTGGCAGATCCCGGCCGTCGTGACCACGCCCATCGAGGAGCGGGACTTCACTGCCGCCGCGGAGGTCGCTTCGGCGGCCCAGCGCTGGATCGTCAACGCCGCAGAGGCTGACAAGAAGCTGGCCGACATCGGCGCGCTGGAGCGCGTCCGACCGCAGTTCGAGAGCGCCGCGAGCCTGGCCGACCTGCAAGCAGGGGCTGACCTCGCGGAGAGCTGGAACGTCGCGGCCGCCAATGTGCAGCAGGCGATCGAGAAGGCCGCGGCACCCCGTGACCTGCTCACACAGCTGGGCATGATGGGCACGGACGTGCAGCCGAACCTGGATGCCGCCATCGATGCGGCCGTCGCCGGCGAGGTCGACAGCGCCCTGAACTACGCAGCCTCAGTCATCGATACCATCAACAGTGGGTCGTCCGTCGGCGGCCTGCGGCTGGCCGGCGTCGTCTTCTTCGGCGTCGCGCTGGCCGGCGTCATCGGCATGTGGGTCATGTTCCGGCGCCAGGCGGGACCCCCCTGGGCCCGCCAGTCCAAGCCACACTGGATCAAGGGTGACCAGCGCCGCCTGGGCGGCGGGAAGAAGCGCTAGCACCCCGGCGACGATCACCCGGGACGGCGATCAGTCCGAGGCGAGCGTCACGAAACCGTCGATGGCGATCGCGGTACCCGTGCTGTTGGGGTCGCTGGTCCCGGTCGCCTCGAGAGTGATGCTCGCCGGCACGCCGGGCACGAGGTCGACGACGTGGACGACCTCAGGTTCTCCGGCCATGGGCGCGTAGAGGTCGACCAGGCCGACCTCCTCGCCATCCACGAGCACGGCAGCCCGACCCAGGTCGGGACCACGGCGGGCGATGACACCGACCTGCCGACCCTCCAGGCTGGCACCCGAGCTCCCATCGCCGGCCGCCGCGATGACCGTGGCCACGACCGTGTCCACCCTGGCGCGGGTGGCGTTGCCGACGCCGTCGCGTCCCGTGACCGTGACGCGGCATCGGGCATCCGGGGCGACCACCGCCGGCGCGGACCAGGTCGTGAGCTGGCCCGGTTCGGCCGAGCCGGGCGCATCGATGCTGGCGGCGCGATCGCCGTCACAGGCGATCGACAGCGAAGCGTCCGAGAGACCCGCGACCGCATCACTGGCTTCCCAGCCGACCTCGATGGGGATACCCGCGCCGGCGCCACCGGGCCCAGAGGATGGGGCAGATGCAGGGGTCGCGGCGTCGTCCGCGGTCGGTGATGCCATGTCACTGTCAACGTCCGCGTCTTCGGAGCTGGCGGCCGCATCCGCGCCGAGCGGCGCGAGTCGGAGCCGGATGGTCGGGGTCGAGAGCTGCGGCCCGCTGGTGTCGAGCGTGATGGCGTCGCTGAAGACCGGTGACTTGAGCTTCGGTCCGTCACGCAGTTGCACGTGCAGCGTATGGCTGCCTTCCGTGGAACCCAGCTCGGCACGTGGCGTGCCGCGGATGGGCGTCCAGCGCGACCACGTTCGGCCGTCCGGCGACGTCCGCATGTGGGTGCCTGACCGCCCGCCGAGATCGATCTCGACCTCCCGGCTGGCGGTCGCCGACGCGCCGGCCTCGATGGTCAGCGGCCGCAGCCGGAGCGCGTCGAGGTCCGCAGGGTCTCCACCGAAGTAGTTGCCATCGAGCGAGCCCACTCCGGGGATACGGTCGATGCCGGTCTGCCAGAACGTCCAATCCTCCCAGCCGGGCGCGATCGAGGGCGGCGACTCACAGTCCCAGCAGGCTGCCCAGAGGGGCAGGTCCTCGAAGCCCTCCGCGTTCCCGACGACCTCCTTCCACATGAAGACCGAGGTATAGACGATGGGCATGCGGCCGGTGCGCTCATAGATCCGCTCCACGAGATCTCGCAGGCGCGCCGTGGAGACGGCGTGGATGGAGAGCCCGATGGGCGACCAGCACTCGACATCCACGACGGGCGGAAGGGCATCGTCCAGCCCGCCGGCCACCTCCAGCCGGTCGATGAAGTGGTCGGCCTGGACATCGCCGTCGAGCGTGTAGTCGAAGAAGTGGTAGCCGCCGGCGGCCAGCCCGGCAGCGCGCGCACGCGCCAGATTGGTCACGAACATGGGGTCGATGAAGTCGTTGTCCTGGGTGGTCTTCAGGAAGACGAACTCGTAGCCGGCGTCGCGGACCCGCCCGAAGTCGATGTCGCCGTTGTGATGGCTGACGTCGATACCGCTGATGTAGAGGCTCGTTTCCGGCGGCGCAGCCGTCGCGGCGGCACTGGACGCGCCGGGGGACGGCGGGCTCCCGGCGGGATCGGCGCTGGCCGGAGCCTCTGGGCCCAACTGGGGCAACGGTGTCGGAGAGGGCTGGGTCACGGGGTCGGCCTGGGCGACACGGATACCCGTGGCCGCCAGGAAGGCGGTCGCTGGGTCCCCGGCGGTCGTGGCCGAACCGGCCGATCCCTCGGGGCCGTCCGTGGCGGTGGGCACGGGCTCGCCGCCGGTGTCGCCGGGCACCTGGGACGCCGCGGCCTCGAGTGACGGTGCAGGCGTCGGCGTGGGTTCTGCGCCGGGCGGCCAGGGCGGCTTGCCCGGTGCACGAGGGCCCTTGAAGCGATCCGTGCCCGCCTCGCAACCGATGCCTGAACCGACTGTCCGAAAGACGGGGTCCGACCGACCGCCGGGTTGCGGTGGTGCGATCGCCGCCAGCGTCGAGACAGGACCGGTCGCCTGGGGCCCGGGCACGAGGAGCATGATCATCGCCAACGCCTGGGCCAGCGCGACGACGCGGGGGATGGTCATGGTGGGACGGCGAGAGTAGCGGCGCCCGCCGATTCGCGCAGGTGGCGGTGAGGCGCGGCCCATGGGCCGTGGCGAGCCAGGCGGCGACTAACAGGGCGCGTCCATCCACGCCACGGCCTATCCGGGCGTCGTGTCTCCCTCAGCGCCGGGCGCTCGCGGCGGACCCGGCGCAGGCTGCGGTGCGGACGATGGAGGCTGTGAAGACCCGGGCGGCGGCTCTGCCATCGGCGCGCCAGGAGGTGGAGGCATCGCAGGTGGCGGCGGAGGCCAAGGGCCAGGACCCTGCGGCGCGGCCGGCGGGGGCGGTGGCGACCCAGGTGGCGGCATCAGCATCCCGGGGGCCGGCACCGGTGCGGCCGGCGGGGGCATCGGCGCGCCGGGCGGCGGCTGCGTGGTCGGTCGCACCGGCATCGGTAGGCCGGGGATCGGTGTGGGGAACGAGCCGGGTCGCGGCATCGATCCCGGCGTCGGGACGGTGGATCGTGTCGGGGACGGTCCCATCGACGGCGATGCCCCAGGGGGCAACGCCATCCCTGGTGCTGGCACCACGGGTCCCGGTGGCATCCCAGGTCCGGGCAGCCCCGCTGGCGCTGGCGCACCAAGTCCGGGCGGCACCGTCGGCAGGCTGCTCCGCCAGTCCTGGCCGCCGATCTCCGAGATCCCGCGCTTCACCGGCTCGCGGATCGGGGGTGGGACCGGCTTGGCGCCGCCCACGGCCCGGGCGCTCTCGACAGGCTCGTCGTCCTTGGCCGCGAACGCGTCGACGACACCGCCACCCTTCTGGGACTCCAGCGGGTCGCGCGCCGCCAGCTCGGCGACTCTCGACCGATCCACGCTGACTCCCACCCTGGCCTTCGCCTCACCCACCTGCCCGTACTGGTCGTCGAGCAGGGTGGGACTGGCCGGTCTCGGGCTGCGGCACTTGTAGCACTTGTTGGCGGGCATGTCGTTCAGGCTTCTGCAGCCGTCGCACATCCACCACCTGGCTTTGGCCATGGGCACAGCATACCGAGCGAGCGCGCCCCCGGACCCTCGAAATCTCCGATCCAGGTGCGGAACGATCGCTGAGGTCAGGGGCAGGACTGCAGGCTGACGGTGTCTGCGAGTCGGGAGACGCCCTCGCGGTCGGTCCAGAGCAGTTGTGACACGGTGGACCCGGCCTGCGGATCGGTGATGACCAGCTCGAGCGGTTCACCGGTCACGGCCGCGGCGACCGTCCAGTAGGAACCACTCAGGTCGCAGCCGTCGATGATCTGGACCTTGGCCGTGTCAGACCCGTACTCCCAGAGCCGTCCCTCACCCGGGCTGCCCTCTGAAGGGCCGGTCATCGGCAGCGGCGTGCTGGACCCGTCCGCGGTGACGAGGTCCACCGTGAAGCGCTCGGCCACGAGCTGGGGAGGCACCAGCGGAGCTCCACCCTCCGCGATCCAGCCCGCCTGCGTGAGGTACGCATCGGCACCAGGCGTGCCGAACTCGAGGCTGACGTGGTACACGCAATCCACGCCCGTCAGGCCCAGGTCGTTGATGAGCGGTCCTGGGACGGTCCAGCCCTTGGCTGCCTCGAAGGCGCGCCGGACGCGTGCCTTGGTGATGTCTGCCAGCGCCTTCTCCAGGCTGGCCTGTCCGGGAAGCATGCCCTGCGCTCCAGTGAAGAGGACACCCTCCACCTGCCGCGGCGTGCGCCCCTCGGCGAGCAGGTACAGCTCATCCCACTCCCGGCTGTCGTCGACGATGGCGACCGGTGAATCCCAGATGACGCGGTCCCGCTCCGTGCCCTTGCGGATGAGGGCGCGGTAGCCGTCCGGGCGCCCCTCGGAGAGCAGCACGATGCTGTCCGCGTCATCCGAGCAACGCGGTGAGACCGAGGTGTAGGTGGCGATGCCGCCGGCCTCCGGGAGCCCGCCCGTGGGACCCTCACGGCAGATGGCCAGGGCCTCCGGTTCCAGGACCGTCCCGATGGCCCCACCGGGCTCGTAGGCCGGCAGCACCGTGCGGTGGCTGCGACCGGAGCGCTCGTCGAAGACGGTGAGGGGCACGGCAGCGCCGCCCAGCCCGGCGCCGAAGACCCAGTAGTAGCCGTTGACCGCGCAGCCGTCGATGACCTGCACCAGGAACGGCGAGCCCTCTTCATCGAAGAAGTGGACGGTGCCCGCTTCGAGCGGGAAGTCGATGTCCCCCTGCGGGAGCTCCAGGGTGGCCGTGAGCTGGGCATCCGTGGCAGCCAGCCCACCGGCCGGCGGGAGCGCGGACATGGCCAGCAGGGCCGTGAGCCCGGCGACGCCGGCGATGGCCCGTGTGCGGTGAGCGACGGGAGCCCAAGCGATCATGCTCTCAGGCTAGCCCTCCGCGTCAAGCCTCGCCGGCTGTGGCCGCAGCGAGCCGGCTGCAGCCGCATCGAGCAGGATGCGTGGCTGCGGACAGCGATGGATGAACGTCGCCGGCCAGGCCGGGTCGAAGTCCGCCGCAGCCACGATGCGAGCGGCGCTGGCACGCTTGGCCCCGCCCACGAGCACCATCGCCACCGCCCGCGACAAGGTGATGATGGTGCCCAGGCCGACGGACACGCCCAGGCGGGGCACGTCATCGAGTGAGGCGAAAAGCGGGAACGTGGCCATGTTGTCCCGGCGGGTCTGCTCCGCAAGGTCGAGCAGCGAGGTACGGCCGGAGAGGTCGCCGCCCGGACCCACGAAGGCCACGTGGCCATCCCCTGCCCCGCTGGCGGCCAGGAAGAGGTCCACGCCGCCCGCGACCTCGATGCGCTGGTCGTAGGCGGGCGGATCCGCCGGATCGGGACCCCAGACGTGCTCGGGCAGGATTCCCCGGCCACGCGGCACGGCCGCATTGATGGGGCCGACGATCTCGCGCTCCGCGAAGCCAGCGCAGCTGCAGTGCGCCCTCGGGTCGATGCGCCGCGGGCCGTTCGCAGACTCAAGGACGTACTCGTCCATCATCACGATGACCAGGCGCGAGAGGTCAGCGTCCGACGGCACGAGCCGGGCTAGCGCCTGGTACGTGGAACGCAGGCTGCGACCACCGGGACAGCCCAGCAGGTAGCGTCGATGGGACGGGGTGGCAGCGAGGCCATCGAGGATCCCGCGCGCCAGCGCCTCGCCCAGCTGGTCAGCGTCCGCATAGACCTCGACCGGCGTGCCGGCCGCGAAGCTCGATCCGGTCACGGTGTCCCCCCTGCCTGGTTCACCACTCGATGATGCCGTCCAACTCGCCGTCTTGCATGTCCATCATGGCGAAGTCCGCCTCCTCGTCGCGGTTGCGTACGCACTCCCCGCACAGGGGCAGGCCGTCCGCCCCGCCGTCCGGCTCGTCATCCGAGTCACCCAGCAGCGACGTGCCACAGCGATGGCAGTCCAGCCCGATGGGATCCTGCAGCTCGAACGTGGATCTGCGCCTCCCGCCGACGAACCCTCCCTCGGCCGACATCCGCGTTCCGAGGGTCTCGATGCGGCCATGGTGCGGCCTGGTCGTGACAGCTCGCGTGGCACGCGCTCCGAGCGCGGCCAGGACCGCGCGGCCGGCTACCGCTGCGGCCAGCGCTCCTCGAAGATGACCTGCTCGCGCGATAGCCGCGCCGCGCCGGGCTGCGACTTCGGCCGCAGCGCCTCCAACGTCGGATGGCCAAAGCCCACGATGGTGCGGACCGAGCGGTGTGGCGGCAGGCCGAGGAGCTGGCCGATGGGCTCCCTGACGTCCGGCCGCAGGCGCGAGATGCCGCCGCCCAGGCCCAGCAGGGTGGCGGCGATGAGAAGGCGCTCGGCGGCGCGACCGTCATCGAAGGCACGCGACACCTCGCGCTCGGGCTCGTCGGGCACGACGATGGCGACGGCTGCGGTCGCAGTCGGCAGCCCGCGCGTCTGGGGCAGCCCCAGCTCCGCGATGCGGCTGATGACGACCCGGTCCAACAGGGCGATGAAGCGGCAGGGCTGCTCGTTGCGGCTGCTGCCAGACCAGCGGGCGACCTCGGTGATGGCGTCCAGCTGCGCCTTCGTCACGGGCTGGTTGGTGAACTCTCTGGTCTGCCGGACACGGATGAGGGGCTGGACGCATGCCAGCGCGGTCGCAGCCGCAGCGGCAGCCTTGGGCGCGCGAGGCTTGGCGGCGTCGGCCTTGGGGGTCGCGGCCGCGGTCCCTGTCGACTGGGGGGTGGGGCTGGTCGGCGGTGGCATCGAGGCTCCTTTCGGGAGCACGAACAGGGTCGGAACAGGTGGACACGTCCGGGGGCTCCCATCGTGACACAGCGACGCACGGCCGATGCGCGCGGGCATACCGGAGGGCCCCGCCCACCCCTGACATCGCCGTGGCTGGCTCGCCTCGCCTGCCCGTCCCGCGGTCAGGTATCAATCCGAGAGCACGATGAAGACACCGATGAGCCCGAAGGCGACCAGCTGCACGAGGAGGGGAAGCCAGTCGGAGGCCGCAAAGGCAAGGGCCGCAGGGCCTACGAGGTAGGTCACCGGGAAGGCCGCGGCGGCCAGGAGGGCGCCGTCAGCACCCCAGGATCGCTGGACCCGGTCGATGACGAGGCCCAGGGCGGCCACGTGCAGAGCCAGGTCCACGACGAGGAGGAGCGAGCCGGCGGCCAGCACCTGGAGGCAGCCGCGGGAGGTCTCCTGCGAGCGGTCGAGCCGGGGGACACCCAGCAGAGCCACGGCACCCACGATGGCGACGACCTGGAGCCCGAAGGCCAGCCACTCGCCGCCGACGATGCCGAGCGTGAGTGGCCCCACCAGGTAGGTGATGGGGAAGAGGAGCGCCGCGGCGATGACCGCGTCGGCACCCCAGCGAGCGTCCACGGCGCCCAGGACGACGAGCAGGACCACGACGTGGAGCGCCAGATCAAGCAGCCACGCGGGAGACCGGAGACCCCGTCGTTCGTCCATCTGGCCCTGGGCCATGGTCACTCCCCGCACGATCGACCTGGCACCAGCAGCATATCGACCACAGAGCCGGAGGGCGCGGTCGGGGTCGCCAGGTCCATCGAGACCGTCAGCTCCACCAGGCTCAGCGATGCCCCCGGCTGACTCGGATATGCCCCAAGTCGACTTGCTGGCGCCGTGCTCGTCCCAGGGTCAGTCACGGGGGCCGACGCTGAGGAAGAGCGACCCGACCAGAGCGTGACCATTGCCCCGCGCGATGTCCGCGAGTGGACGACAGACTGGGGCCTGCTGGTCACCGCTGAAGGGAACCCCGTGAACATCGACTCGACGCTGCTGCTGCTCCTCACCCCCATCCTCGTCATCCAGCTGGGGCTGCTCATCTGGGGCCTCTACGACCTGACGCGCCCGGAGCGCAAGGTGAAGGGTGGCAGCAAGGTCCTCTGGGCCCTAGTCATCATCTTCATCAACATCATCGGCCCGATCATCTACTTCCTCTTCGGTCGCGAGGAGGCATGATCGCCGCCCCCGGGTCGGGCACTCTCAGCTCGGCCGCTGCCGAGCCCAGCGGCGCGGCAGCCACACCGGCCATCGAGGCGCGGGGCCTGACCAAGCACTACGGCCCGGTCGTGGCCCTCGATGGCCTGGACCTGGCAGTCCCGACGGGCTCCATCTTCGGCTTCCTGGGACCCAACGGGGCGGG